>JAFADH010000011.1 GCA_023424995.1 Bacillota bacterium
ATATCCCCTAATATGTCATAAGTCATATTGTCATAGAACAGGGTGGATTTGTTTTTACTATGAAGGACTGTGTCGAATGCATACCTGGCTGCCAGTTCACGGTCATTGTTAATACATTTATGATATAATTCTTTATTTATCCTGCCTGAGCTGATGCGGGATAATATCTCCATATTCCATGTAGTATTGCAGCTTTGGCATTGATAGATCAGCCATATATCTATGTTATTCTGATTGGCATTTACACGGAAATTTCCGCTGCATGCAAATTCCGATTCGTTCCCGCATTTTGTGCAATATCTGAGCACGGTAGGTAAGCCGGCAGGCACAAGCCTCCAGCGGTATATCTGATTCATACTGCACCTCACATTAATTTTCAAAAACGTCACATTAAGAAGCCCTAATTCCTGCTGCTTTATTACATCAGTCCGGAATTGGAGCATGTTCCTTTAACACGGTATGGGCTTTACGAAAATTAATTGTGGTAAGGGGTAGTCATAAAAAAGGTTCCTCCCGTATGCATCGTGAAGATTAATTTATCACAGGATGCATCCGGAAGAAACCTTATGTTTTATTCAGAAATGATTTTGAGACTTGATTCTTCTTCCAGTTTCTTTTCTTTTAATACAATTCGTTGAATACTTTTTGTTGACAGGTAATATTCCTCGCTCAACCGGGTTACGGGGGAACCGTTCTTATATTTGCCGTAGATTTCCGTGTCCCGTGACTTAATAATATATTTTGAAGCAGTATTCTCTCCCCAGCTCTTGCGGTTTTCTGCCTTTTTCGGAATATAGAGATATTGTCCGTCTGCATATTCCTGGATCATTTCCAATAGTTCCTGCGGCAGTAACAGTTCTGCCTTTACATAGCTCATATTGCTCCTCCTTAATATTATACTCAGAGTGAGCAAAGGCTATCTGTATTATAGAATAATGCAATAGCCCCTGCTATGCATTCATAACATATCGTCTCATATAAAGCTCCTTCCTGTTAAACTCATGGGTAAAACCATCATTGCTATTCTAGCATGGTTTTCTATTAATTGCCAGTGCATTCTTCCTCACATGCTATTCCGATTAATGTGAGACTTTTGGATTTTGTGTCATATTCTGTTTATTTAATATGTTATCCGATTGATAATATGTTAAATTATGGTGGCATTTCCACTATACGTAGAGTATAATTTGATTATACGGCAACATAACATCTTTTCTGATAATGTATCGGAGGCAGTGATGCGCAACCTGATTCGAATGAACGACTATAATAAGGCGGATATATTGCACATATTTGATATGGCGGATATGATCCGGTCCGGACAATACCGGAATTTTTTATCCCAGAAAACTGTTCTGCTCTTCTTCCCTGCTTCAAGTATACGGACAAGAGTAACCTATGAAAAGGGCATTCATCAATTAGGCGGACAAGCCATTTTATTTCCAAGCGAAGCACTGGATAAGAAGGAAAAGCCGGAGGATGTCATCCGATATCTGAATAATTGGGCGGACGCCGTTATTATAAGGCATCCTGATATCGAGGTTATAGAAGAGCTTGCCAGTTATTCAAGGGTCCCTGTAATCAATGCGATGACCGGAGTCAATCACCCTTGTGAGATTATATCTGACCTGTATGCATTATCTAAGCTGCGAACTGATTACCTGGATCTGCATTATCTGTTCGTGGGGGCAAGGGGCAATATCGGCCTGGCATGGAAGGAGGCTTCGGATTTAATGGGCTTTTCCTTCACCCAATGCTGCCCGCCGGCATATGAGATGGATAATGTGCATGTTATGCATGATATATACCAGGCTATGGTCAATAAGGATATTGTATTGACGGATTCGTTGGGAAATGATCAGCTGCGGGCATTTCAGGGTTATCAGATCACCTGTGAGCTGATGGGGCTGGCCAACGAGAATGCATTATTCAATCCCTGTCCGCCATTTTACAGAGGTGAGGAAGTCAGTGCAGATGTAATTGACAGTAAATATTTTGTGGGATATGAATTTAAGAAATCCTTGCTGGAGGTGCAGCAGGCGATTATTCTCTTCAATATGATGAATTAAAGAAAAAACTTACATGGTTGCCCTATCGGATGATCAGCTTTTAAGCTGCTGTGTCATAAATACAGTACGGGGAGGACGGTTATATGAAGAGACCTGCGGTTTTCATAGATTTTCAAGGCACCCTTGGCGGCGGTGGCCTGGATGATATTATATCCTTAGAATTCTTCCCCTTCTCAATAAAGGCAATTAAATCACTTAATGATAACGGTATCCTGGCCGTTGGTATCACAAATCAAAGCCATATATCAAAGGGCGGGCTCACCATGGAAGCATATCTGAATAAGCTTCAGGCATTGAAGGATGAATTGTCCTTCCATAATGCATATTTTGATGCCGTATATTGCTGTCCCCATACCCATAAGGATCAATGCGGCTGCAAAAAGCCCTTAACCGGGATGATAGATACGGCAAACGAGGATTTCGATATCGATATGCCTCACTCCTATGTAATCGGTGACACGGGCATGTCCGATATAGTGCTGGCAAGGAATATAAATGCAAAAGGGATCCTTGTCCTTACCGGGCTTGGCAAAAGCAGTCTGGAGGAATACCGGCATACCTGGAAGGATACTGAGGCTGACCATATTGCTGATAATGTATATGATGCCGTTAAATGGATCCTCCATGATATAAATCAATGGAAGCATCAAGAAGTTCTTGACCGGGCAGTGTCCGAATTAAAACAGGATAATTCAAATACAGGGTACTGATAAAGAGCGGACCCAAAGTATGATATCCGTGATCGACTGGGCTTTACCGCTTCTTAAATAGCATATAAAGTTTTTATATACTTTGGACCAACAAGACATATGACAATCAGAATTGTATATAAGTACATAATAAAGGAACAAGATACCATGGATATAGCAGTTTTAAGTGACATTCACAGCAATTACCCGGCTTTAGAGCGATGCATTAACTATATATTGAACAGAGGCATACATAACTTTCTATTCTTAGGCGATTATGCCAGTGATTGCCCCTATCCGCAGCGCACCATGCAGATACTCTATGAATTGGATGAAAAATATAATTGTTGGTTCATCCGGGGCAACCGGGAAGAATATATGCTTGATTATAGAGCAAACGGAGAACAGGGATGGATACCCGGTTCAGCCTCCGGCTGCTTACTTTATACATATGAGAACCTTACGGAGAAGGATTTAGACTTTTTTAAAGAGCTGCCGAATCATGCAAGAATGGAATTTTCCGGCCTGCCCTCCTTCTGCTATTGCCACGGTTCAATGGATTCTTCACTGGAGCATCTGTATGCGGGCCTCGATAACACGAAAAGAGCTTTGGAAAAGCTGGATACCGATATCCTGATCTGCGGTCATACCCACAAGCAAGGAACATTTGAGTACCGCGGCAAAAAGCTGATAAATCCGGGTTCCGTCGGAGTACCGTTTGATTATGAAGGAAAAACACAATTTGCGATCATTCATGGAAGGTCAGATGAGTGGCTCGAGGAATATATCCAATTAGATTATGAAAAAGATACTGTGTTCGCCGAATATGAAACAAGCGGGCTTAGTAAAATTGCTCCGATGTGGGTGGTATTAACAAAAGAAATTCTTAATGCAGGAAAAGATAACACCAGAAAGGTTCTATCAAGAGTAACAGAGTTATGCAGGGAAGAAACTGGAGAAGCGGTCTGGCCGTATATACCGGAGAAATACTGGGAGCAGGCTGTAAGAGAACAGGGAATATTGATTGATAATATCTTACCCTGAAGCCGGAGGAACAGTACAGATCGCTGCTGATTATAGATTATCATAGTTTACCTTTTAAATGTTTTTAAATGCCAGTGAGGATAGTTAATAACCATGGAAAGGCAATGTTTGAATTAACAACATACAGGTAATCCATATGAGTTTTGCGATTGTAGGCTATTTTGATGATGCGTCAAACGTTAGAATAAGAGAAATGTGGCAGTTTATGGCTGACGCAGGTATCGATGATTATTTGGCAGCTTCTGAAAATGATCCGCATTTTAAGTTTGATATATTTGAAACAATTGATATGGAATTCGTAAAAAGCGAGCTTGAAAGTATCGCTTGTTCATATAATAAAATACCTCTTCATTTTAAGAAATTCGGATTTTATCCTAAGAAGGACAAGCCGTTCATCACGCTTGATATTGCTGAAAACACTGAGGTAATTGATTTACAGCGGATACTGCATACCCAGTTTGCTTATAGTTGTCAGGAAGATTCAAGAGGTTATTTTACACCGGGAATTTGGAAGCCTGACATACAATTAACCATTTCCTTTGATAAGGTTAAATTGCCTTTAGCAGTAAGCATATTGAATGAGATGGACTTGCCTTTTGACGGAATGCTCCAAAGCGTCGGCTTAATCGAGTTCCATCCTGCAAAGCAGCTTTTCAGAATCGAGCTTTGAGTAAAACGGTGTGTTAAGTCTTGGAGGTGAAGTTTTTGCTGCTTAATCCGGATTTCCGGATTATATTTGGACAGCTCACCTTAAGTGATTTTGATTAAAGATAAAGACCGGCAAATTCCAACAAAAAATGATACAAAGTTAGTATCCGGAACACTTAGATAAGATTATGTAAGTTATTTAACATGTAATTCATTTTATTCTTCATCTTTCATGATGGAGAAGCCTTGAGAGGCTGGAAATTAAATGCGTACTGAACAAGAAATGTTTGACCTGATATTAGGTGCCGCTAAGAATGATGACAGAATTCTGGCCGTTGTCATGAACGGTTCCAGGACGAATCCGAATATCCGTAAGGATATATTTCAAGATTATGATATTATGTATCTTGTTGAAGATACAAAGCCGTTCCGTGAGAACAAACAATGGATCGATCAGTTCGGTGAGCGTCTGTATATGCAATATCCGGAAGATAATATATATTGCCCAAGCGACATCGATAACTGTTATGGGTGGCTCATTCAATTCACGGACGGTAACCGTCTGGACCTGCATGTCTGTACGTTAGCCTGCATAATAAAAGACCTTAAAGAAACCCGGCTGAATATGATACTCCTTGATAAGAACAATTACCTGCCTGACATTCCTCCGGCAACCGATGCAGATTATTGGGTGAAGGAGCCGACCAAGAAGCATTTTAAGGATACCTGTAATCAATTCTGGTGGTGCCTTAACAATGTGGCAAAAGGGTTATGGCGGGACGAGATCCCTTATGTTATGGATATGATCAATTATGTTATCCGCCCGCAGCTGATCCGTCTGCTGGAGTGGAAAATTGGTTATAAGACTGGTTTTTCTGTTAGTACGGGAAAGTCCGGGAAGTATATGTACCGGTGGCTGGATAAAGAGACCTGGGATACTTTCTTAAAAACATATCCGTCAGGAATTGCAGATGATATATGGAGTTCAGTTTTTACAATGTGTGACCTGTTTCATACTGTGGCAATTGAAACAGCAGAAACAGCAAACTTTGAATATAACATAACCGAAGCCGCCAACAGTTTGAAATTCTTAAAGGATGTACAGGCCTTACCGAAGGATGCCGCGAAGATATATTAGTTCCATATGGTGTGCCAGCATGATAATGAAGCTTGCAGACAGTGCTGCCTGGCATTATTAATACCGGCATAGCAATATAGGCTATTAATAAATTATGTACAAAACCATTGGAAGCGAAATCAGTGTTGTATCATCCGGGATTTCCGGATTACACCGGATAATCAGGAACTTAACGGGGTGGCAGGAATGAACGTATACTGTATATGGGAGCATAACGGGAATGATTCCCTTATTTATTCAGATAACTTTACCGGCGCTTATACGCGCGGAGCATCAAAGGAAGAAGCTCTGTCCAAAATGACTGCTGAAATCATGTCGTATCTGCAATGGCGTGACGGTCAGGTTTCTATTCGCTGCCAAACTGTTGATACAATCATAATACAAGAAAAGGTATCTGATTTACAAATCGTCAATGCAGATTCTGATGTTCTTTTTGAATCAGAGAAACGTCCGTTATCAGAAGATGAATACAATGCACTTAAAAAGCTCGTTATAAAGTCCGCACAGGACTTTCAACGCTTGTTTGAAGCTGTTCCTGATAAAAACCTTACCTCCCTGCCGAAGCGGGAAACCTTTTACGGTCAGACCCCGGTTACGGCACAGCAAATGTATGACCATACAAAGGGGGTCAACAGCTATTACATGGGTGAGATCGGAATTGTTACAGATAATGAGGGAGACATTACAGAGTGCCGCAAGAGGGCTTTTGAGCGGCTTGAAGGCACACGGGATTATCTAAATAACAGATTGTTTAATGGCAGTTATAATGAAGAATGGACACTTCGCAAAGTCTGCCGCCGCTTTATCTGGCATGACAGAATCCATGCTAAAGCAATGTTCCGGATGGCATGCATGACCTTCGGTACAAAAGCAATCCCTGATGTTTTTAGCTTCACCGTATAGTCATCTTAAGAACCTATGGACGGCATTATCAGGCAGAAAGAAATCCCCAGGGCGCTTTCAGGTGAAAATAACGGATGCAGCGGACAATAGGAAGCTGATAATTGCCAGGTTCGTGATCTTCCGTTACACGATCTGATATATAATTAAAATGAATAATTAATATAAGAAAGGAAGTGATTAAATGAAAAAAAGAACCCGGAACATTTTATTAATTATAATTGCCTTAATTGGTATATCAGCACTTGCCGCAGCTGATATTTTAAGCAACAGTACATTAACAACCGGATTTTTAGGTATGGTTGTTTTAATATCAGGCACCTTAATCATACCCACATCCATAGACTTGATAAAACAAAAGGAAAAATAGAAGGAGATAAACCTGTGGCAAAAAAGCTTATTTTTATCTGTGGACCAAACGGAGTAGGAAAATCTTCAACAGGCAGGGAGCTTATTAATCATATGGAAGGTTCCGCATGCGTAGACAGTGATTTGTGCGCCATAAGAAATCCTTTTTTAGATACGGAGGGAATTAACATAAGTAAACAATTTATGCTGTTTATGTTAACAAAATACCTGGAAAGCTCCTCATACGGCGTTATCATATGGACGTATGGGTTTCACGGACACAGAAAAGCAAGCTTTATGGAAATAATGATGAATTTAAGAGAGCTGAATGCAGAATTTGATTTTATACCTGTGATATTAACCTGCGATACGGATGAGAATATCAGGCGTATGAGATGTGATAACCGGGATGATGCAAGGATAGACAGGGCAATCAGGCAGACCAGGTTAATATATAACGATTATCCATTTCCCACCGTAGATACAACTAATCTGACCTTGCAGGAAACTGCATCTATAATTAAAGCGTTAGCTGATGATCCGCATAATGTGTTTGATGAACAAATAATATTGTAGCTTTTCTGAAGTTAAAAAGTTTACAATTTTATTTATGACTTCGGCATATTTTTATGTATAATAAAGAGGTGAAATATGAAGCTATCAGATAGAACCTATAAAGAAGTAACGGAAAGCCTGAAGACTCATAAAGACTTGATTATTCCCGTAGGTACCTGCGAACAGCACGGCCCACATTTGCCTTTAAATAACGATATCCTGTGTGCGGAATATTTTGCCGGGGAATTGTCAAAGGAGACCGGCTGTCTGGTGGCGCCTACGCTGAATTACGGTGTGAATCTTCCATGTGACCGCTCATTTGCAGGAACCACCTCCCTATCGGAAGGGACCTTAAGAAATATCTTAACCGAGATCATTGATTGGTGGAGCTGTCAGGGCTTTCAAAGATTTTTCCTTATAACCTTTCATGGAGATCCCTTTCATATCGCTGCTCTGTCCGGTATTTCGGAACATGTATATCTGATTGAGCCCTATGAGATAGACTATTCGGGGATACTTGACCGGCAATCCGTCATGAGGCATGCCTGTGAAGCTGAGACATCGGTCGCTTTATATCTATATCCCGATAAAGTCAGAACCCTGATAATGGAAGAAAGGGATATTGAATTTAAAGACTTTCGTGAATACCTCTTTCACGAGAATTGCAGTAAGCCGGACGGATACATAGGCTGTTTGGGATATCCAAAATCAGCGACCGCTGAAAAGGGTAGAATCCTTGTTGCCAAAATGGTTGAACGAACGATAAACGAATACTATAAATTAATTTTTACAGAATAGTGTACCGTCTTATTGCAGCTTAGGCCAGAGATGGAAGGGGAAGATAACCGGAGTGTCACTTCTGCTTCCAAATATATAATAGCAAAGGAGAATGATTATGCTTGAATTTAGATATGATACCCAATTATTAATTGAAGGTGAGAACCTTTCTGAAGACGAAATCAATGAATACATAACAAAAAATATTGAAGGCGATTGCCTGCTCGCAGTTGGGGATGAGGAATTAATTAAAATTCATTTTCATACCAATACACCCTGGAAGCTGCTTGAGTATTGTTCTTCACTGGGCGAGATATATGATATCGTTGTGGAAGATATGGAACGGCAGTCAAAGGGACTTCACGGTTAACTGTCCCTTACTTATGATTATATAATCCGGAATATACAAAAGCATATCCATGGGAGGAAACAATAGGTGGAACGTAGGGATAAGGTTAATTATTATTTAGACCTGGCGGAGACAGTTTCAAAAAGAAGTACCTGCTTAAGAAGATATTATGGAGCTGTCATCGTTAATAACGACGAGGTTATCTCAACAGGCTATGTAGGCGCTCCAAGAGGAAGGAAAAACTGTACGGACTTGGGTGAATGTGTACGCAGTAAGTTAAATATTCCCCGAGGAGAACGATATGAGCTCTGCCGGAGTGTTCATGCCGAAGCAAATGCCATTATCAGTGCTTCCCGTGATAAGATGATCGGCAGTTCTCTGTATCTGACCGGTCTGGATGCTGCCGGCGGAAGCTATGTAGAAAACTCCAGCTGCTGTTCCATGTGCAAACGAATGGTCATTAATGCAGGAATCGAAAATGTGTATATCCGTGATTCCAAAGACTCCTATCGCAGGATCGACGTAGAGGATTGGATCGTTAATGATGAATCCCTGGAAGGGAGCTTCGGATATTAAAATTTATAATTACAAAATGTATTTACTTATTCTGAGGAGACCATATGAATGATAAAATATTAGATCAAAATAAACAAAGCTGGGATACAATGGCGGACAGCTGGTTTGGTACAACCGCACTTCCCGTATATGGGTGCCTTATCCCGACTGAGGATGAATTAAAGCTATTTCCCGGCTTAAAAGATAAAAAGGTGCTTGATATCGGATGCGGAAGCGGCCATTCTTTAAAATGGTGCGGAGATAACGGTGCGGCAGAGCTTTGGGGACTTGATATATCGACCAGGCAAATTGAAAATGCACAAAGTTTTTTAAGTCTGAATCATTATGAACCAAAGTTAATTAACGCTCCTATGGAAGCTGCCTGCGGTCTGCCCGGGGAGTATTTCGATGTGGTATATTCTATCTATGCTATAGGCTGGACAGTGGATTTGCAGACAACCTTTAATCATATTTCGTCTTATCTTAAAAAGGACGGTGTTTTCATATTCTCCTGGGACCATCCGTTTATGCACTGTGTTGAGGCCCAGAATGATTCCCTGATCTTTAATGGTCGTTATCATAATGAAGATGTATTTTCATACAATCAGCGCGGCAATCCGGTTACAATTAAAAACCGTAAGCTGTCAACTTATATTAATACTCTGGCAAAATCAGGATTTATGATAGAGCAGCTGATCGAGGAGACGGATCAGGAGACACTATTGCGTCCTGCTGAGTTTTCATCCGGCTATTATTCGCCGTACAAAGCAGGCAAATTTCCTCTGTCATTTATTATGAAAGCGAGAAAGCTGTAATATGTCAATCAGTTGATACAGTACGTCCAATAACTGCATTTTGGAGGATAACCATTAATGAATGGCAGATTGCGAAGTATGGCCGGTATTTATATAACAGATATCGATAGGATGCTTCTTTTATATCGGATTGGTTCAAAAGTTGTTGAACCATCATGGTGCAATATAGGAGGTCATTTCGAGAACTTTGAATTAAACGATGCCAAAGCCTGCGCATTACGCGAAGTTTATGAGGAGACCGGCATTACAGAAAATGATATTGCTAATCTAACCTTAAAATATATTACAATACGGTATAAAAATGAGGAAATCCGGCATAATTATTACTTCTTTGCAGATTTAGCCAATAAGAATTTACAATTAGGTGATTGTAATGAAGGGGTACTGGAATGGATAAAAATTAATGAAGTTCTTGAACGTGAAATGCCTTTTACTGCAAAAGAAGTTCTAAAGCATTATCTATCAGCAGGTATATACGATAGTAAAATCTATGCCGGAATAGCAACGGAAGAACAAGTAATCTTTCATGAATTATATAAATTCTTATAACAAATGTGCGATAAACCAATGCTATTATTTTTTTAAAGTTAAGATAAGTTATATTCAAATCATGGAACTAAACCAAATGGAGGTTTCAATGAATGCTGTCAATTATAAAGAATTAAAATTAAGTGAAATTGACGAAGCCTTATTTACCGGCTTTGACCGCTATCAGGAGGTTACAAGATGCTGGCGTAAGGAAAAGGGTGAATGGATATTAAAGGATATCCCTTTCATAGAGCAATGGAATCCAGAAGAATATAACCGCCTGATTACCCACCTGCAAAATACTATAAAGGCAGGAGGCGCAGTATTCGGTGCATTCCTTGATGACGTTCTTATCGGTTTTACTTCCGTTGAAAATGATTTACTTGGTTCACATAAGGAATATCTTCAGCTTTCCGAGCTGCATATATCAAATGGATACCGCGGCCTGGGTATCGGCAAGAAATTATTCTCTCTTATATGCGGCCAGGCAAAGGAAATGGGAGCCGGAAAGCTCTATATATCGGCACATTCGTCACAGGAGACGCAGGCATTCTATCAGGCCATGGGTTGTGTAGAGGCTGCAGAGTATAATGACAGCTTAGTTGCAAAAGAACCCTATGATTGTCAATTGGAATACAGCTTGTATTAAATTTATCAGATTGTGAGGTAGACATCATGCAAACTTTACTTGAAGGCAAAAAAATCACTCCCTGGGAATTACTGCAAAAGAAGACGACCTGGGAACAGTTAAATTTTATACATAACCAGAGAATCCTGGATTTTGGAAGCGGCGGCGGAATGACCGCAGATCATTTTGCCAGGGACAATGAGGTGATTGCAGTTGAACCGAATGAGAATATGCTGGGGGACAGATTCCGCGATCATCATTATATACAGATTCAAGGCGATGTACAGGCGCTTAAACGATTTGAGGCTGAAACCTTTGATGTGATATTGTGCCATAATGTACTGGAATATGCCGCCGAAAGGCAGGAAATTCTTCAGGAATTTGCACGGATATTGAAGAAAGACGGCTTACTCTCCGTCGTCAAGCATAACAAAACCGGCCGGATTATGCAGATGGTTGTGCTTTTGAATAATTTCGAGCATGCCAGCGAATTACTATCCGGCGGCAATGGACAGTCTCAGCAATTTGGTGCCATCAACTATTATGAGGAGAATGACTTATTACAATGGTCTGATCAATTTGTGATCGAGAGGACCCTGGGGATACGCACCTTCTGGGATCTGCAGCAGAATCAGGAGATCCAGAAGGATCCTGTCTGGCAGGAAAGAATGCTGGAGATAGAATTAAGGGTCAGCGAGATACCGGACTTTAAAGCAATTGCATTCCTTCATCATATTATCCTGCGAAAGAAATAATCGCTGCGGCTTGATTGAATCAACCATCCGATACTCCATGCTAAAGGAGCTTGCTAATGAAAAGAGTCTTGCGTTATTTATTTTGGACATCCTTTTTTATCTACTGCTTTGCGTTGCTTAATATCTTATTTATAAGATCCCGGGGACACTGGGGTAATATATCACTGATTGAGTATATGAAATATTCTTCTAATTTTATTCCTTTCAAAACTATATGGGGATATATTCAAGCACTATTAAAAGGCACCATGAACGTGAATATACCCATTAAAAATATCTTCGGTAATCTATTACTGTTTCTGCCAATGGGATTATATTTACCTTGTATGGCAAAGAGACTCCGTACTCCGGGCAGATTTGCCATCAGCATGTTTATCCTGCCTGTAATAATTGAAACTCTTCAATTGCTGCTAAGAAGAGGCAGCTTTGATATCGATGACCTGATTATGAATAGCCTGGGATCTTTGATCGGATATGGCATATGGAGAGTGAAATATGTTCAAAAATTACTGAATATATCCGGGATAAATTCGAAGTAAGATTAAGAGGAGGTACTGCATGAAACTGTATTTCATCCGCCATGGTGAGACTGATTGGAATCTGCTGGGAAAGATACAGGGCAGCCGTGATATTCCGCTGAATGAAACCGGGCTCCGGCAGGCGGAGGAATTAAGCAGAAGGCTGATTGAACAGGGCTATCGGTTTACAAAGATATATACCAGCCGGCAGCAGAGAGCTTTTAAGACGGCTGAGATTCTCAGCCGGTATGCTAATATGGAAGTCACTCCTGTAAAAGGGCTGGAGGAAGTGAATCTCGGAGATTGGGAAGGCTTATCCTGGTCGGAGGTAAAGCTCAAATTCCCGGAGGAATACAATGCGTGGTATCATAACCGCCGCTATGCCAGAGCTCCAAGAGGCGAATCCTATCAGGATCTCCTGGACCGGCTATTGCCTGCTATCCATACTATCCTGCAGACGAACTCCGATCATGTGGCCATCGTAACTCACGGTGCCGTCGTCATGAGCCTGCAATGCTACCTGACAGATACGCCATTTCAGGAGATGAAGAAATTCGCACCGGAGAATACCGCTGTTGTTGAGATCGATAGCGGTATGTTTGTGCAGGAGGGTCATAGGGCCTTGTAGATCAGGGATTACTATTATATAACGGATCCCCCACCGGGTTGACAGTGGGGGATTTATATTTTACTGCCGTATCTGCCGCAGGATCTCCGGATCCTTGATCTTCGTATCTTCTGCCAGCAGGATGATCTTAGAGATTATCTCAGCAGTCCTCGGATCATCATCCATAAAAGGAAGGAATATCCGCCCGCGATGCTGTGAATGCACCGGAATAATGAACACACTTCCGACAGCCATCTTCTGCACTGTTCCGCTGCCAAGATGAACGGTATATTCACCCAGTTTTCCTTTGATAAAAGCATGCGTCTTTCTTATCTCCACATTACTAATGCGCATAAGCCTTAACATCTCAGCCAGTATGCTTTCTCTCATCTCTATGGTAGACAAGCTTGCTTCGGGATCAACACCGCCCGCATGGGCTGCACTGACAACCAGGTCAATATCCCGCATGGCTTCCGAGAAAAGGATCGGAGAGACCTGATCAATCGGGATGGTGTCATATGATTTTCTTCCGGTAAAATACACCCTCTCAAGAGTCGGGGCTTCGATGTCTGCCGGAGAGAACCAGTCTGCCAGGGCATAGAGGGAGATTATAACATTTTCTTTAAAATCAACCTTCTGTAAGCCCTCTTCATAGCTGGCTGTCCATCCTCTTCCTTTCAATAATGCCAGCGTCTTAGCCGGTTGGACTTGATGCCCTGCGTATCTGTCGGAATACGTCAGTTGTTTCAATTCGTCCTCATTTGGACGATATAACTCCCGGAATACCTGCTTGAAAGGCTGTATTATCTGTTTCTCGAATAAATCATGCTGATATTGCGGCCATACGCCCATAATATATAAGTCATTGGAATGCGCTATTCGAAGTGTATCCGCCTGCCCTATTACGGCATCGGAACCATCGAAGGACACCAGCGCCCCGTTCTTCCAGTAACCGTGCTTCCTGCCGGCTTCAGCCAATCTGTCGTCATAACCGCCTCCGCATACAAAGACAAGATCCCGTATCAGAGGTGCAATCACTTGGTTCTGCTCTAATTTCACCAGCTCCTGCACGGTAAAATAATCCTGTGAAACCATAGCCCTTTCAAGGCTCTCTCTGGCACGGGTCCGCTGCCGTTTCAAGTCACTCTGGACAGCCTTTAATTGCTGCACGGTTTTGTTGTCCTTCAGTCTTGCCGGTATATTCTTAAGCGGTTTTCCATCCTTCATAACCTCTATCTCCGCCGTACCGTCAGCAGCTATAACCAGGCGCACCGTAACATCTTCCACTTCCTGCAGGTTAAAAAGATGGGCGATGGCAGCCATCTTCTCTGTCTCCATCTGCCACATCAGGCGGTTGACATCCTGATACCCCGCATTCCGGGCCAGGTTGTCAAGTGCAATTCTGGCCGCCTTGCCCTCACTGGCTTGCCGCTGTGCGCCATATTCCTTCGATTGCTTCAGATATGCCTGTATGAATTCATACCGATGCAGTATATCTCCTGTATCCGCAGCCGGAATCAATGCATATGCCATCAGCTGATCCTTATTACGCTTTTCTTTTATCAGAAGCTCAGTCTCTTTCAGATCAAGCCGGTTGGTTACAGCATCCGCATAAAGCTGTGCCCGGCGGTGCTGTCCGCTTGTGGCCACATATTTGGCCGCTTGATAGACTAGCTTGAATCTATCTTCACCTATGGTCCCATATGCCTCCCGGAACCAATTGATATCGAACGCACCGTCTTTGAAATCCTCCGGGGCGATTGCGGAATACCTGGCTACGATGGTCTGCTTCTCCTCTGAAAAAGTATCATTCATATGTGCATGAAAATACCAGGCCGCACTCTTTAATCCGGGCCAGCCAAGATACTCCTCAACAATATCCATCCATTGGGGTGCATACATTGCCGCGTCCACAAGCCCGGCATCAGATAAGCGTTTTCCTTTCAGCAAATGGCTGAGGGCACCCTCATTGTCCTCCTTATCCGGATAGCAGCATTTTAAAAGATGCGAGAACATCTGCTTCCTGGTACTATCATCGCCGACAAAATTATATCCTCTGACGTAGCTGTCTTTTCCCATCCTTAAAAGGATCGCAACGAATGCCTCCGTTCCATAGCATCGGTTCATACGGGCCGCCAGGTGGCTGACAGGGGTTGTCATCTCTCCCCGCCTGAGCTCTATCTCGGTTATTCTATTAATTACGGTCCGGGTAATATTCATTATTCCCTTATATACGGCGGCTTTCTTGTAATTGTGATAAGAAGCATGTGTCAAGTCAGATAGGTGACCCGCACTTTTATTCCTTCCCATCAGCTCATAATATAACTCATTACCGTCAATCACGCCTAGCTCATAAGCACGCCCGAAGTCGTCTATTTCTAGGGAAGCCAGGGTATCTGCCTTATAATCCGAGGCTTTATAGAATGTATATGCCAGATTGAAATATTCCGTAAAAGCATGATCGCTGTCCGCTGTCTCTTTCACCATATTCAGCCAAAACCTGAGCTGAATGCTGTCACAGAAATAATTCTCATTGAGTCTCCATCGGTATGCTATATTGGATTTCTCATCCTCCTCTATGGCTGACTTAAGCAATTGTTCCGGCAGAGACTGCAGCAGGAATAAAGAAACCGAGTACGCCAGATTATAACGTACCTCAGCCGGTATCCTGTATTGAAGCGCATCCATCAATGTGCTGCATTGGTTGGAATAAGGGGTTCCCCGGAAGAATTGCTTAAGTTCCCTGTTATCTGCCTGTGTATAGCCCATGCCCAGCATCCTGTGCATATGGGATTGCGCGTTGAAGCCATAGCTGCCGCAGCAATTATAAGCGTAAATAAGGGAAAGCAGCTCAATATCTGATATTCCCATCCGGTCTTTAAAGGAAATCCATATGTGACTAAGAGGATAATTTTCGATACCTCGTTCATGATCAATATTGATTGGATATAAATGAAATTCACTGCCCAGGACATATGTGGATTTTGATCCGTTATAATGAATACTCTCATACTGGTAATCCCTGTTATCGTGAATGAGCTCTCCCAGCTTGATATAGATTTCCTTCACCCTTTTTGACGGCAGGGCAAGAATGCCTTTAAAATCGAGCTTCACCTTGAATTCCGGTAAAAGAGGTGAATACAGCCTGGAAGGATCGTATAATCCGAATCCATTATCCAGGGTATAGCTCTTCGGAATGGGTTCTGATGCTTTATCCGCATGAAGACCTTCTGCCTGTGTAACCGCGTCCTTTTGCACAGTCAGCTTCCCGAGTCCATGGGATATATCAGAATATGTTCCGTCGTTCTTTATAATCGATATTAATTCAGCAGCTGCAAGCTGTTTGTTTTCATTGGATGCAAAAGCCAGTCTCTCTATGGATGCCAGTAAATCCCCGTGCTCCTGCTTCATCAGCAGCCGGATGCTGTTCTTTCGGATATCACCGGATTTATATTGCAGAAGATTTTCAATAATCTGATAATCTTCCTTGGACAGAGAAATATCATTAACAATCTTGTCAGCGCTGTCACGTATGGAGGAGCTTTTATCCCCAAGCGCTTCGACCAGAGCGGTTTTTTGCTGCTCCGTTGCCGGATTTTTCAGGAAATGAACCAGAAAGCCATGACGCACATCCACATCCATCTTATCCCTTAACGGCAGAAGCCTGTCCACTTGATCCTGATTCCCCAGCATGCCGACACAATATATCATCTTCTCAATAACTTCCGAAGCATTCAGGGTTAATGTACTCCAGGGGAACAGGCTTTCTTTAAATACAATCTCCTTCTTAGGCATTCCTGACAGAACTTGCTTAAGAAGGCAGTATACCTGATCCGGGGAAAAACCTGACGGCAGGGACTTCACATCAGGGGGCACATAGCGGTATTCATTGATAATGCAGCCCTGGTATAGATTCTTAACACACCAGGCGCTTACTTCCGGATCTCCATCTTCTATATTCATCAGTGCAAGCTCATTCTGCAGTGCAGGATTGTTTATCTGCATCAGAAAATATAAAGCCGTTAGTTTTTTATATTGCTGCGGAGTATTCAGCAGTTTAATTAAAACAGGCTTGACATCCGTCACCTCATCAAAGGCAATCGCCCATAACGCAGTATATATCTGCAGGGTATCATTACTCTCCAGATAAGTCCGGATATGGTTTGAATCAGACAGGCACCGGTAAGCCGTCTCAAGACATCTTTTTATGACAGCAGGCTTTTCTGACACAATTCCCAGACCTGTCCAGGTATCAAAGGCTCTTATGACGGATGAAAAGCGGCCAAGATCATTATCGATAATTAGCTTTAAGAGATAGAGAAAGCCTTCCCGTGAACCATAATCCATGGTTTCTATGATTGCCTGGCGAAGTCCCTCCTGAAGCCTGGCGGCCAGGAGTAGATCTCCTATCATCTTATGTGCTTTTGCACTATGGCTCATCAGCAGCCCGGCGATCATCTCACGGGAGATAATTCCCGATTCCGTACTTCCATAGATGATCTTACCGCACAGCTCCAGCAGACTATTGTCATTCTCATCAATCATAACTGCCAGGGTGTGGGCGGTCAGGCTGTTGAATCCATAATACTCGGGCTTTTTGGTCAATTCCTGCCGGACATCAATCTCTCCGAAAGCGCTGCCATAGACCATATCCTGGAGCAGAGATATATTCTTATTAAGGTACAAAAAGCTGTCCTTACTGCTGCGAAACGATCTTCGGAATACACCTGCGGAATAGGGATACCGGATGCAGCTATCCCATATCTTAAGGTATAAACCGGCTGATTTCTTACTAAGAAGTATATTCAATGCACCTTTCATATGTCCATGAAAAACATCTCTTATCTCTTTATTCCCGTCAGAATTAATTAAAGTAACCAGATCCCCCAGCTTTTGCTCCATGGAACGCTTATCGTATTCACTCTCCGTAATGCATGAAAAAAGTGCGTCTGCCAGTCTCCTTGCAGGTCCGAAGGCCAGCAGTTTCTTGGCGGCAATTTTCTTAAGATGTGAATTGACTTTCTCTAATGATTCACCCGAATAATACATGCTTCCCCTCCTTACCACATACGCCCGGACAGAAAGGTCAGCCGGATAAAAGCAATACGGCTGTCTTCCTGAAGACTTAAGACTGCTTCCAGATCCGATATCTCCTGATCATCTGCAAAGACACGGTACAGTCCATCCGCAAAGGCTGACAAGGCTGTCTCAACCGATTTCTCCTGTGGTGCATCTTTTCTTTTGAATCTCCTGCCAAAACCTACCTTGCCCGTTGTCATATGCGAATCTATATCCTCCTGGGTAAGTAATTTGACTATGTCGGAGTCGTATGTCTTTGTGTTGTAGCTTTTTACATTCAGAAGGACAATATGCTTTATAAGATCACCTAAGGTTATGACCGTTGCCGGGAGCTCCAACGGCATTTCGGTCAAATAGCTGTTTTTCTTTCCGGCCTGCTTTATCGTAATATACACTCTCATATGATCACCATATCCCTTTTATAATGAAGCTTACCCGTTATTAGAACAATACCGGTAAAGTTAATCCGCTTTCTAAATATATCTATCGATAATATAAATCAATTCCTTTAGTCAAAATGTCAGCACTCTGATACTTTCATGCCGAACGGGTTGTGAGGGCATCTAGATTCCTTGCCGCAGGGTCCCCCTCCTGCCAGGGGCTTTTTAACTCACAGAGAGCCGTTTTCTATAGAATAAAAATAGTGCCCCTCTATTCATTGATGATGGACAGGAAGCACTGTGTTACAATTTCAATTTATCCTATAGTTAAAATAAAGTCAG
>JAFADH010000019.1 GCA_023424995.1 Bacillota bacterium
GATAAAAGGAGAGGCATTATAGACATAATAATGTCCGTAACGCTCTCCTAAAGTATTTCTATAATTATTAAACAAAATAATCATATGGACGTATTATTTAAGGTCAAAACTCTCAAGACTGATGATATCGTCCGAGAAACCAATATCATCAAGGCTGATAATGTCATCAGTGATGCCAATATTACCATCACTGACAATGCCATCTGTAAAGCCAATATTATCATTACAGATAATTTCATCTGTAGAGCCAACATTATCAATTATTGGTAATGTCATCTGTAGAACCAGTATTATCATTACTGATAATGTCATCTGTAGAACCGATATCATCATTACTGATAATGTCATCTGTAGAACCGATGTTATCATCACTGACAATATCATCTGCGGAATCGATAATATCATCACTGACGATATTATCCGTGAGGTCAAAATTCACATGACTGACATTACCGTCTTCCGGGTTTATATCTTCATTATTCGGGGGTGCTTCCTCATTTCTGTGCACCCATCGGTACATGGCGATAAACCACCAGATAATGATCGGGATAACAACTGTACTGAAGATACTGGCTATGAACAGTCCGTTGGAATATTCCGTTGCAAAAAAGGATGACAGGAAAGATATCAGGTACATGGACGCAATCAGTACGATACCGGTAATGGCAGCGACGCGCTTCACTTTATTCATAATAGAAATCCTTTCTATTAAATGATATAATATATAGTTCATTATATTAGACAATAAACAAAAAATCAATCAAAATGGAAGCAAATGCTTCTCCGGACCAATCTGCCTGATGCGGATATTTACAAAGAGGACGAAAATATGAAGCTTCTGGATTATTGCCGAAAAATAACCAAATATGAACCCAATGTCTTAGCCGGGGATGAGAAGATGGGACGCCGCATCATGTGTCCGGAATACTCAGCTTCGATCGTTGAGGTGAAGACCTTCCCGGAAGCACGGAAGGATGATATCTTCATTCTTCTTTGGAAGCTGGAGGCAGATGGGAAGCTGTATGCTACGATTAAGCCCTCACGGGCAGCCTTCTCCTATAGCAGCAGCTTTTGTTCCGGTGAGAAGACCCAGTTCCATACCCATGATTATATTGAACTGGCCTATGTGGCGGAGGGTGAATTCCAGCAGAAGATCATGGGACAGGATATCAGGTTCCGTAAGGGAGAGATATGCCTTATTGATAAAAACTGCCTGCATCAGGACTATCTTTTCTCCCGCAGCAGTACGATTATCTTCATCGGACTTGCCAATGAGATATTCGACGAGGTTATGGTTAACCGGACCTTCGAGGAAGGAATACTTAACTTTCTCCGTATGGCTTTAATGAAGCAGAAGGATATCCAGCAATATGTGCATTTTAAGCCGAAGAATCCCGGAGACCGCAGGATTGAAGAGTTCTTATTATCATTGTTGAAGGAGTTGGATTATCAAGACGAAGCTTCCGGATACATCTGCAAAGGCCTGCTCATGCGGATTCTTCACCACATCAGCTCCCAGTATGAATTTTTCTTGTCCAATGAGCAGCGAAAGAAGATGAATTGGATTATCTTCGAGGATATTACAAATTATATCAGGGAAAACTATGCGGATATCACCGTCAGGGACTTAGTAGAGAGATTTCATTTTAATGAGGATTATTATAACCGTATTTTAAAGGATAAGGCGGGGATGACTTATTCGGAATATGTTCAGAATATCCGCCTGGAGCAGGCAAGAAAGCTGCTTAAGACCACTACCCTGACGGTGGATGAGGTAGCAAACAGGGTGGGGTATCATAATAAAGGGTATTTTTATAAGATATTTGCAGAGCGCTATAAGACGACCCCCTCCAAATATCGGAAAGAAAGCGAAGGAAGCCTGCCGGGTGTTCTTTAAGTATATATAACAGCAGGAAGAAAGGCTGTTTTCATACAGGCAAGTCGGAATAGGTAACTTTTAAATAAAAACGGTAGGATAGTGCAATTGTAAGGCATTGGCTTAAGTTGTACAATGAAACCAAAGGAGGTATCATACCATGTTAACAAGTAAAGAGTACAAATTCTGGTTTGCGACCGGTTCACAAGCACTATATGGCGATGAAGCCTTAAGACAGGTTGCAGAACATACCAAAATCATTGTAGAAGGTTTAAATAAGTCAGGATTACTGCCCTTCGAGGTAGTATTAGTTCCCACATTAATCGACAGTGTATCCATCCGTAAGGTATTCAATGATGCGAATGCGGACACCAACTGCGCAGGCGTGATCACCTGGATGCATACATTCTCTCCGGCAAAGTCCTGGATCTTAGGCTTACAGGAATTCAGAAAGCCGCTGCTTCATCTTCATACCCAGTTCAATGAAGAGATTCCTTATGATACCATTGATATGGACTTCATGAACCTGAACCAGTCGGCCCACGGTGACCGTGAATACGGTCATATGGTAACCCGAATGGGGATCGAGAGAAAGGTTGTTGTCGGCTATTGGAATGACAAAGAAGTACAGAAGAGAATCGCAGACTGGATGAGAACGGCCATCGGTGCTATTGAAAGCAGCCATATCCGTGTGCTCCGTGTGGGCGATAATATGAGGAATGTTGCAGTTACCGAGGGTGACAAGGTTGAAGCGCAGATTAAGTTCGGCTGGGAGATTGATGCCTATAACATCACTGATATTGCGGAATATGTGCAGGCAGTGAAGAAGAACGAAATCGATACTCTAGTAGAAGAATATTATGACAGATACGAAATACTGACGGAAGGAAGAGATGCGGAGGAATTCAAGAAGCACGTTGCAGTCCAGGCCGGTATCGAGATCGGCTTTGAGAGATTCCTGGAAGAGCATAATTATCATGCCATCGTTACAAACTTCGATGAATTATCCGGATTACAGCAGCTGCCCGGTCTTGCGATCCAGAGGTTAATGGAAAAGGGCTACGGCTTCGGCGGGGAAGGCGACTGGAAGACAGCGGCCATGGTACGCCTAATGAAGATCATGACCCAGGGCACAAAGAATGCGAAGGGTACTTCCTTCATGGAGGACTATACTTATAATCTGGTTAAGGGTAAGGAAGGAATCCTGCAGGCTCATATGCTTGAGGTTTGTCCTACTATTGCCGAAGGACCTATCGGAATTAAGGTTAATCCGTTGTCCATGGGCAGAAGAGAGGATCCTGCACGGCTTGTATTTACCTCCAAGCCAGGCAAGGGTGTTGCCGCTTCCCTGGTTGATATGGGTAACCGGTTCCGCCTGATCATTAATGAGGTTGAGTGTCTGCCTCAGGATATCCCCATGCCGAAGCTTCCGGTTGCATCTGCCTTCTGGCGTCCGGAACCGAGCCTGGCTACCGGTGCGGAAGCCTGGATTCTGGCCGGCGGTGCCCACCATACTGCGTTTTCCTACGATCTGACCGCAGAGCAGATGGGTGACTGGGCTGACTTCATGGGAATAGAGGCAGTATTCATCGACAAGGCTACTACCATCAAGAGCTTTAAAAATGAGCTTAGATGGAATTCAATAGCATATAGATAAGGGAATATGGCTGATGAGATATCAGCCTATGGGATGATCGGTCCGGTATAAGGGATAATCGTAGTATCCGGATAAATCATACAGAATCAAATGTGATCACGGGGGTTTGGCAGTATGATCTGCATAAACCCCCGTTGTTATGGTAATAACCCCCAAAGGCTTACCAGCCCCTCTAACACGGAGTATTGTTACATCCCGGCAGATTATCTGTATGCTCCTGTGGGCAGGCGTCCTCTTTGAACATCTGACGCAGAAGCTCCGGCTGGGTAATCAGATTACCGCCCTCATATTTCCCGTTACAGGTGATGAAATATGAGCTTTTCTTTAAAACGACACCTATTTTACGCAGGGTCTGATGCGTGACTGTCCCATACCGCCTGGCACGAATAATCTTCTGGGCATAGGTCAAGCCGATGCCGGGGATACGGAGCAGCTGCTCATAGTCCGCAGTATTTACCTCCACGGGAAAGAGATGGATATTGCGTAATGCCCAGCTGATCTTCGGGTCCATGTCCCGGGTGAAGTTCGGTGCTTCTTCGGGTGTGACCTCTTCCATGGTAAAGCCGTAAAGCTGCATTAACCGGTCGGCCTGATATAGACGCCGGACCCTCCATAGCGGGGTAACCGTATAAGGAATATCATAGCCCTTGGCCGGATTCTCATAGTGGAAGGCAGTATAATAGACACGGCTCAGATTATATTTCTTATATAAGGCGCCGGACAGATTCATGATGATCCGGTCGGTTTCTTCCGTGCTTCCTGCCATCAGCTGCGTTGTCTGGGATCTGGCTTTGATTGGCGCCCCATAGCTTTTGTACTGCTTTGCGCTTCGGACAAGATCACTGATCTGCTGCATGGGAGTCAGAATATTCTCTTTGTTCTTCTGCCTGGCTATCCGTTCATAACCGGCATTCCTTGCCACTTCGATGTTAACGCTCAACCGGTCGGCATACCGGCCGGCTTTCGCTATCAGGGCAGGATCGGTGCCGGGCATGATTTTTGCATGGACATATCCCTCATAGAAAAGTTCCTTCCGAAGGATGCGAAGGGTCTCTATGATTAATTCCTCAGTATAATTGGCATTCTGATAGATGGCAGAGGTGATGAAGACACCATGGCCATTATCCTTTGCTGTGGCAAGTGCAAGCTCGGCCATCTCCCTGGGGGTATTGCAATACCTGGATGTATTCTCACGGCTTGCCCGGCAGCCGCAATAAGCGCAGTTAAAGCTGCATTTGTTGGATAGAAATACCTTGGGCACGTGAGGCGGCGCAGGTTTGGAATGGATATCCGCGAACATGGAGGGCTCGGGAAGGACTTCCTGATCACTCTGTTCGGAACCGTAATAAAGCTGAGGGTCTGCAACGTCATATCTTGCATCCTCCTGCATCTGGAAGATTTTATCTTCTGTGGATAGTGAATGATCTTTAATGAAATACACTCAGAACAGCTCCTTTACATATGAAAAAATAGGATAAACTATGTCCTGTGGATTAACATGGCATATTATTTTACTCTTTACAAAACAGATGAAAGATATTATAATTAAGGTAACAGGAAACATAAGTTAAAATCTTATGCTTGCCCAAGTGGAAAATAAAAAAGTGATTATCCGGACTTTAGGCGGTGGGGATAATCATTTTTTATTGTAAAACTTTATTAAGATTACAATAAATGTGAGTAACGCTATGATGAACATACCGAAACTTATCATGAGTGATAAAGTATCAGAAATTGTTACCATAAGGCTCACTTCCTTTCTATGTAGTATAGTAAAGAAGCAACCCTCCTTTTATATGGAATAAAAGGGCAAGCACAACGATTATCCCGGCCGACACAGCTGGCCTTTCCCTGTTACCTTAGGATAATCATACCATAGATAAACAATATTGTCCAGAAAAATCGAACATATGATCGTGTATTATTAATAGTACAAAGCTACAAAACTTATCATATAAGGAGCAGTTAAATGAACAAAAAAGTATTGATTACAGGAGCATCCAGAGGCTTGGGACTATGCTTTGCAAAAAAATATCTGAGCGAAGGAGCCACGGTATTTGCCGGTGTCAGAGATGCGGAGGCTCCTTTTATAAAAGAACTGAAGGAGGAATATCCGGATACTCTGATTCCTATGGCACTGGAGGTTACGGATACTGCATCGGTGAATGCCGCTGCCAAAGAAGTTGGCAAATATACGGACATACTTGATATCATTATCAATAATGCGGCAATCCACAGTGAGACTTCCTTCTTAAAGCTGGAGGATGCGGATATTGATGACTGTCTTACGGTTTACGATGTGAACAGTGTCGGACCTGTCAGGGTCGTAAAAGGATTTCTACCCTTTCTGAGGAAGAATGATACTTCAAAGGTGATAAACATTTCATCGGAAAGCGGCAGTATTACTGCCTGCAAGAGAGATAAGGAATTCGATTATTGTATGTCCAAGGCTGCCTTGAATATGGGAACAAAGCTGCTTTCTAATTATCTGCAGAAGGATAATGTCATTGTGCTGGCTGTTCATCCTGGCTGGATGAGGACGGATATGGGAGGAAGGAATGCGGAGCTTGACCCCTATGAAACAGCTTGTAAGCTGGCAGAATTATTTGAGAATATCAAGGATACAAAGCATCCGGTATTTATTGATAATAAAGGAGATATTTATCCCTGGTAATTCATCCGTATTTAATTCCCGTCAGAAGTGAGACCACATTCAGATATATTTCAGGTCCCCGGTCTATAGGCGATAAATAAAATGGTCTTTATGAATTGCAGCTAACATGCATCATAAAGACCTTTTTATAATTCAACTGCCGGTTGAATTAATTTAACTTATAAGTTATTGTGTAAACATAGGGGAACAGATATACTTTCGGTAGAAGCTTCGGGACAATACATCATAACATGATACCGGTCAGCATAATCCCGGGAGGCTGCCGGCTCATGTGATCAAACTGAGAAAGGATGAGGGACACAATGGATCTGAATGAGAACATAAGGAACAATATACAAAGACTGAGAAGAGAGCGCAACATAACGCAGGATATCCTGGCAGCCGCTCTGGAGATCAGTGTCCAGGCTATTTCAAAATGGGAGACGGGCGCATCCCTTCCCGATATTATGCAGCTTCCCAGAATTGCAGAATTCTTCGGAGTAACCATAGATTACCTCTTCTATCATGCGGGCAATGAGAAGGATGATAAAGAGACGGTCATGATAAAAGCCGAGCTGCCGGAGGATGATATTCTTCGTATCGTACAGTTCAAAGGCAACCGTTTATTAGGCACGGATCTCTGGGAGAAGGATAAGGCCGTAAAGTTGATTATACCGGATAATATATCGCCTGACAGGGAGCTGAATGTTGAGATATGGGGCAGCGCTAATATCCAGGGAGATATCCAGGGATATCTGGAAAGCGGCGGAGGAGTGAACTGCGGCAATATCGGGAGCTATCTGGAGAGCAGCCAGGGGGTAAACTGCGGTAATGTCGGCGGGTATCTGGAAGCCGGAGGCGGTGTCAATTGCGGAAATATCGGTCAATATGTGGAATGCAGCGGCGGAGGTGTAAGCTGCGGAAATATCGGCCAATATGTGGAATGTGACGGCAGCATAGTCTGCGGAGACATCAAGGGTAATGTAGAATGTGCGGGCGATATCAAATGCAATGCAATCCATGGTAATGTGGAATGCAACGGTGATATTAGCTATGAAAAGTAAAATCATAAAGGGTATGGTGAATTGCATCCGGGTATGAGGCGGAGAATACATCAAGGCAGATGATTCTCTTATACCTGATAAAAAATTAAAGTATAATTAATGATAGCCTGTCAATTATTCGTGACAGGTTATCATTTTTTTGCTATGATATAGGAAAATATTAGATAAGAGAGGAAGTTTCCTATGCCATTCATTTCAACAAAGACAAGCGTATCCATAAGTCCGGAGAAAAAGGACTCCATTAAGACCAAACTGGGGAAGGCAATAGAATTAATTCCGGGAAAAAGCGAAAGCTGGCTTATGCTGTCCTTCGAGGACTCCTGTTCCATGTATTTTAAGGGAAGCAATGCAAAGCCTGTGGCTTTCATAGAAGTCAAGCTGTTCGGCAAGTCAACCTCAGAGGCGTACGGCAGGCTTACGAGGGCAATTACGGATATAATCCGGGAGGAGCTTAATGTTCCAGGGGAATGTATCTATGTAAAGTATGAAGAAGTATCGGACTGGGGATGGAACGGCAGCAATTTTTGATTATACTTGTCATTATCATGGGCATGATGGAATCTATGAGATCATCGGAATGCAGTTAGGTACCAGGATATATGATAAAGATACAGGAGGATATTTTTATTATTCAACAGAGGAGTATACCAAAGACGGATTGTTGTTTAATAAAGCTATGGGATGCTATGAGCAAAAAGATGAGGAAGGCAATATTATAGCAATTTATTCCCGAATAATAAATGATGAGCTTGTTCCTGATGATGTAATTGCGGAAGAAGAAGTGGATTTTGGCGGTTATTTTGATATATTCATGGGTGCGTGGTGCTGTATCATACGAATTTGAATAAATATGATTACTACAATAAAGAGCTATGTTACGAACAGGCCTCACCCTGTTCGACTTTCAAGGTTATTTCTTGCTTAATGGGGCTAAAGAATGGAGTATTGGCATCGGCAGATTCAAAGCTGGGCTACGACGGTACCGTTTAACCTATGGAAGAGTAGAATAGTGATGTATTCGTTGTTTTTACTTATTATTATTATCAATGAAGAGATCTCCATGTATAAAATGCTGATTTAGAAAAATAAGGTGAAAATTACTTGACAATAGCCGAATATGTGGATACAATATGCTTTAATTAATAAATATTGCATGCAAAGTTATTAAATTAATTACGGTTTAAAGCATTACAACAGCATGTGGTTTGTCAAATTGATATGGCAAGGGCGTCTTGGTATTTTACTAAGGCGCTTTTTATATTGTCCGTATCAGTTGGAGCTTGTATGTCATTAATTCAAAAAAGGGAACATAGTATATGCCTGGAAGGCATGTGATTTCAGCGGGTATCATGCATATGCGGCATCAGATACCCGCAAAAAAGAAGGAGATCAAAATGAAAAATCAAATGAATGTATTGTTAAGGGGGAGGATTATGGCAAGCCTCCTGGTTCTGTCCATTTTTACCGTATTATTAGCCGGATGTTCCAAGGGTAATGAACCGACGGAATTATTAATCAGCGCGGCTGCCAGCTTAAAGTCTTCCATGGAGGAGCTTCAGGCAGCTTATAAAAAATCACATCCCGAAGTAACCCTGACCTATAATTTTGCGGGCTCTGGAACCCTGGAGGAACAGATCAGGGAGGGAGCTCCGGCGGATATTTTTTTCTCAGCGGCGCAGAAGCAGATGAATTCCCTGGAAGCGGATAATCTCATTGACAGCTCTACCAGAGCAGACCTGTTAAGCAATGAGATCGTACTGGTAGTACCCAAAGACAGTACTCTGGACATTGGGGATTTCTCTGATATTGTAAAGGCAAAGGTGGTTGCTATCGGAGACCCGGAGTCGGTGCCGGCAGGACAATATGCGAAGGAAGTGTTCGATTATCTGGGGATATGGGAGGATATCAGCGTAAAGGCCAGCCTTGGGAAGGACGTTACGGAGGTATTGGCCTGGGTCGGTGCCGGCAGCGCGGAAGCCGGGGTAGTGTATAAGACGGATGCGGCATTGACCGACAATGTGGAGATTGCGGCAGCTGCTCCGGAAGGAAGCTATCAGAAAGCGGTCTATCCCGCTGCTGTTATCAATGCATCAAAGAATAAGGAAGCAGCCAAAGAATTTCTGGAATTCCTTAATTCCGAAGAAGCGGACAGTATCTTTACCAAGTATGGTTTTGACATAGCAGATTAATGAAAGGAGGCAGGAATGGACTGGTCACCCTTATGGATATCCGTACAGATCGCCATACCGGCTACAATAGTAACCTTCTTTCTGGGTATCCTTGCAGCACAGAAGACACGAAAGCTTAAAAAGGGAATATCCCATATCATAGATGTCCTGTTCACGCTGCCGTTGGTTTTACCGCCAACGGTAGTGGGGTTTCTTTTATTAATATTGTTCGGTAAGAACGGTATATTGGGTAATCCGCTGAATAATATTGGGATTCAGATCGTATTCACACGGACGGCGGCGGTAATCGCGGCGGTTGCCATATCCTTTCCCCTCATGTACCGGTCCACGAAAGCGGCATTCGAGCAGGTGGACCAGAATATGATCTATGCGGCAAGGACCCTGAAGGCCTCCGAATACCGGATATTCTGGAAGATCATAATGCCCGCCGCCCTGCCCGGCGTGGCCTCCGGGACAATTCTGGCCTTTGCCCGTGCTCTGGGGGAATTCGGAGCGACACTGATGATCGCCGGGAACATTCCGAACAGGACCCAGACCATGCCTCTGGCCATCTATATGGCGATCCAGGGCGGCAACGGGGAAGAAGCGGTAGGCTGGGTAGTGATACTTCTGCTTTTGTCCTTCTTCATGATATTATATATGAATTATTTTACCGTCAGGGAGAAGAGAAATATTAAAACAGGGAAATAACAGTCTCTGCTGAGGCCGGACAGAATAACAAACGCAGCGGGAGCAGTAATATATGCTGTGACGAAAGGCAGATAAATATGAGTATTATGGTAGACATTCGCAAGAGGCTGGGAAGGTTTCAGCTTGATGTAAAATTTGATTCACCGGATAAATCCCTGGGACTTCTTGGCGCTTCCGGATGCGGCAAAAGCATGACGTTAAAATGTATCGCCGGTATCGAGACACCCGATCACGGCAGGATAGTGCTGAACGACCGGGTATTATTTGATTCAGAACTTGGAATTAATCTTCCTGTACAGGAGAGGAATGTCGGCATGCTGTTTCAGAATTATGCATTGTTCCCCCATATGACAGTGAAGAAGAATATAGAATTTGGTCTGGGGAATCGAAGGGATAAAAACCATCTGGTGGAGACACTGGTAGGCATCTGCCGGCTGGAGGGGATGCTGCATAAGTATCCGGAGCAATTATCCGGAGGCGAGCAGCAGCGGGTGGCACTTGCCAGAAGCATGTCCCTGGAACCGGAATTGCTTATGCTGGACGAACCCTTTCATGCTCTGGATGCATTTTTGAAGGAGACGCTGCAATTAGAGCTGCTGGAGGTACTGGCAGAATACCGGGGCAAGATCATCATGGTTTCGCACAGCAGGGATGAATTATACCGCTTCTGTGAGAGAATCTCGGTAATCTATCACGGGCATGTAATAGAGAGCGCAGGCAGGGAGGATATCTTCGGCAACACCAGAGAACTGGCCACGGCCAGACTCACCGGCTGCAAGAATATATCCCGTGCCGAGAAGGTAAATGATCATGTAGTGAGAGCCCTTGACTGGAACCTGTGCCTGAATACAAACCGCATTGTACAGGATACGGTAAGCCATGTGGGGATCAGAGCCCATGATATTCAGTCCGGTGAAGCTGCTTCTGTGCCGGAAGATTGTATCCGGGACGGCGGTCATATCATGACAGAGAACCGGATTCCGGTGACCCTGGCCGAGACCTCGGAAGGGCCTTATGAATGCAGTCTTATTCTGCAGATTGAAGGCAGTACCGGTGAGAATAATAAATTATGGTGGATCATTCCCAATAAGGAATGGAAGAAGATAGACAGGGAGCATTTACCGCGGCTTGTTTTAATACCGGGAGAGGACATCTTATTATTGGAGGATCACTCCTGATGGACAAATTGTATAGTTGAAATTGTGCAAAAACTTTGAGGATATTTTATAAAAAATTGACAAAACCATGTATTGAAACCGCAATTTACAGATGATAGAATTGCAGCATGGAAATTGAAAAAAATATCCAAAGCTAATTTGGACAGAGACGTCATTACTTCTTGCTTGAGTAATGACGTTTTTTAATTCATCTATTACTCTCTGCCCATTGGAAAGAAACTGATCACGGATTAAAAAGAAGGGAGCAATTATTATGAGACAGGTTGCAATTTACGGAAAAGGCGGGATCGGTAAATCCACGACTACACAGAACCTGACCGCCGGCTTGGGTGAGATGGGCAAGAATATCATGATCGTCGGATGTGACCCCAAAGCGGACTCAACACGGCTAATCCTGGGAGGTCTTGCTCAGAAGACCGTTCTGGATACCTTAAGAGAAGAGGGTGAGGATATCGATCTGGATTTCATCATGAAGAATGGCTTTGCGAGTATCCGCTGCGTGGAATCCGGCGGTCCGGAACCCGGTGTCGGATGTGCGGGACGGGGCATCATCACCTCCATTAATTTATTGGAGCAGTTAGGTGCCTATACGGATGATCTGGATTATGTATTTTATGATGTACTCGGCGACGTAGTCTGTGGAGGCTTCGCCATGCCAATTCGTGAAGGCAAGGCACAGGAGATCTATATCGTAGCCTCCGGCGAGATGATGGCGCTGTATGCCGCCAATAACATCTCCAAAGGTATTCAAAAATATGCAAACACCGGAGGTGTCAGGCTTGGGGGTATTATCTGCAACTCAAGGAAGGTTGACGGTGAAGCGGATCTGGTTTCCGCCTTTGCAAAGGAATTGGGTTCCCAGATGATCCATTTCGTTCCCAGGGATAATATGGTGCAGAGGGCGGAGATCAATAAGAAGACGGTGATTGATTATGATGCCTCCGCCAACCAGGCCGATGAGTACCGCACGCTGGCCAAGAAGATCGACGGCAACGACATGTTCGTTGTTCCCAAGCCCATGAAGCAGGAGCGTCTGGAGGAGCTTTTGATGGAACACGGTATCCTGGATATCTAAAAAATATAAATCGGAGGTATAGTTTATGTTGATGGTCAGAGCAATTATCCGCCCTGAGAAAGTAGGTATCGTATTATCGGAATTGCTGGCGGCAGGCTTTCCGGCAGTGACCAAGATGGATGTATTCGGCCGGGGCAAGCAAAAGGGTGTTAAGGTAGGGGAGGTCTATTATGATGAGATCCCCAAGGAAATGCTTCTTATGGTAGTAGAAGATAAGGATAAGGACGATGTAATCAGAATTATCATGAAATATGCGAGAACCGGGGAAGAGGGACATTTTGGAGACGGCAGAATATTCGTCAGTCCGGTAGAGGAAGCTTATACAATCAGTACCAGAAAGAAAGGATTGTAGCTTATGAAGGAAATAATCGCCATAGTCAGACAGAACAAGGTGAATGAAACCAAGGAAGCTCTGGCGGAAGCAGGATTTCCTGCCTTCACCTGCAGAAGAGTGCTTGGCAGGGGCAAGAAGCTGATTGATATGACACTTCTCCGGGATATTGTTGAAGCCGGCGAGATACCTGCTACCTCAACGGGTGAATATTTATCAGAGATGAACAGGCTTATATCCAAGAGAGTATTTACTGTTATCGCCGAGGATAAGGATGTCGGCCATCTTGTGGATACCATCATAGAGTCCAATTCCACAGGCAATCCGGGGGACGGGAAGATATTCGTCCTTCCGATCCATGAAAATTACAGAGTGAGAGACGGGCAGCTGACGACAGAAGCGTATTAGCATATTTGACCTGCGGATTTTGATGCAGGTCAGGAAAGGAATGGTGATAACATGAGTGTTATGAACAGAGTCTTAGACCAGTATAATTCCAAAGTATATAAAAACCGCAAGGAACACATGGTAGATGTCAATAATGACGGCAGCGGCAATGAGATTGCCGCCAATGTCCGTACCATTCCCGGAATCATCACCCAAAGGGGCTGTTGTTATGCAGGCTGCAAGGGTGTTGTTCTCGGACCCATCAAGGATGCATTTATCATAACCCACGGGCCCATCGGATGTGCTTTTTATTCCTGGGGAACCAGGCGGCATAAAGCCAAGAAGGAGGAAGGCGTCGATAATTATCTTCAATATTGCTTTTCCACCGACCTTCAGGAACCGGACATCGTATTCGGCGGTGAGAAGAAGCTGAAGAAGGCCATTGAGGAAGCTATGGAGAGCTTTCATCCAAGGACGATCATGATCTGCTCCACATGTCCGGTAGGACTTATCGGCGATGACATCCATGCGGTAGCAAAATGGGCGGAGAAGGAATACGACATTAAATGCATCGCCTTCAGCTGTGAAGGGTATAAGGGTGTGAGCCAGTCCGCCGGGCACCATATCGCCAATAACCAGCTGGTCCGCTATGTAATCGGGGAAGGCGACAGGGAGATTAAGAATAAATTCAGCATCAATATTCTGGGTGAGTACAATATCGGCGGTGACGGCTGGGAGACAGAGCGCCTGCTTAAAAGAATCGGATACGAGATTGTCTCCACCTTCACCGGTGACAGCAGCATGGAGGATATCAGCAATGCCCACAAGGCCAACCTAAGCATCGTCCAATGTCACCGTTCCATTAATTATATTGCGGAGCTGATTGAGACAAAATACGGTATTCCGTGGATGAAGGTCAATTTCATCGGTATTCACGGAACCATAGAAAGCCTGCGGAATATGGCAAGATACTTTAACGATCCCGAACTGACGGCAAGAACGGAAGCAGTAATAGCCGATGAACTGGATCAGGTATCCGAGGATATGGCTTATTATAAGAGCAAGCTGAAGGGCAAGACGGCAGCTATTTATGTCGGCGGTTCCAGAGCCCATCATTACCAGTTCCTGCTGCAGGACCTTGGGATCCATACCATCCTTGCAGGCTACGAATTCGGACACAGGGAGGAATATGAAGGGCGCGAGGTGCTTCCCTTTGTCAAAACCGACGCGGACAGTAAGAACATTGAGTCCATCACGGTAGAACCGGATCCGGCTAAATATCATGTCTACTTATCGGAAGAAGACCTGCAAAAGCTCAGGGACGAGAAGCTGCTGAGCTATTACGGCGGCATGGTAAAGGATATGGAGGACGGAACCTATATGGTGGACGATTTGAATCATTTTGAGACAGAGGAATTTTTAAAACTGTTAAAGCCCAGTATCTTCTTCTCCGGCATCAAGGATAAGTTTATAGCCCAGAAGGGCGGAATCTTATCCAGACAGTTACATTCCTATGACTACAGCGGACCCTATTCCTGTTTCCGCGGGGCGGTCAACTTTGCAAGAGACATTACCATGGGAATCTACACACCGGCCTGGAGTTATGTCAAGGCTCCCTGGAAGACGGCCCCCGTACTGGAAGGAACCTTAGGAGGTGAGGAAGCATGTTAGATTATACACAGAAGGAAATAAAAAAAAGAGATGCGCTGCGCGTCAATCCGGCGAAGACCTGCCAGCCGGTGGGAGCCATGTATGCGGCGCTGGGAGTGAATGAATGCATGCCTCACAGCCACGGCTCCCAGGGCTGCTGTGCATTTCACAGAATGTTTTTAACCAGACACTTTAAAGATCCGGCAATGGCGTCCTCCAGTTCCTTCACTGAGGGCGCTTCTGTATTTGGGGGCGGCGCCAACCTTAAGACCTCGGCCAAGAATATATTTGATATCTATGATCCGAAGATTATCGCAGTTCATACGACCTGCCTCTCCGAGACCATCGGTGATGATCTGAATGCCCTCATCCAGGGCATCGACATACCGGAAGGCAAATATATGGTGCATACCAATACACCCAGCTACAAGGGGTCCCATATCACCGGCTTTTCCAATATGGTTGCCAGCTTCATTAGTTATTTATCCTCCTCTACTGACCGTAAGAAAAACGGAAAGCTCGCAATACTCCCGGGTTTTGTTAACCCGGGGGATATGCGGGAACTGAAGAGGATCGCGGAAGCTATGAATATATCCTATACCATGCTTCCTGATACCAGCGGGGTTATGGACAGCCCTATGACCGGCAAATTCGAACTTTATCCCAGGGGAGGAACGAAAGTAGAGGAAATTCAAAAACTGGGGGATTCCTCCCTTACCTTAGCCATCGGTAAATTCAGCAGTGAAGCACCTGCGGAGACCCTGCAGAAAAAATGCGGCGTACCGTACAAATTGCTTCCCATGCCCATCGGTATAGGAAGAACGGATGAGTATATCATGGCGCTCCAGAATTTTTCCTCCACTCCGGTACCTTACGGCATTGAGGAGGAGAGAGGCCAGCTGGTAGATATTCTGATTGACATCCATCCCTATACCTATAACAAGAAGGCAGCCATCTTCGGAGATCCGGACACGGTGTTAGGATTGGCGGAGTTCACCCTTGAGATGGGCATGATACCGAAATATCTGCTGACAGGTACCCCCGGAGACAGCTTTGAGAAGGCGGCTGACGAACTCTTTATGAAGTTTGGCATTGAGGACGGAAAAGCAAAAGCCGGCGGAGATCTCTTTGAACTGCACCAGTGGATCAAAGAGGAGGGAGTAGACCTGCTCCTGGGCGGAACCCATGGTAAATATATCGCCCGCGCCGAGGATATTCCTTTTGTAAGAGCAGGCTTCCCCATCATCGACCGTTATATCCATTCCTATATGCCTCTGGTCGGGTATAAGGGAGCGATGCGGCTGGCGGAACTGATCTCCAATGCGTTACTGGACCGCTTCGACAGGGATTCTGCGGAGGAAGATTTCGAGATGATATTATAAATGCTGCCGCATGGATTGCGTGTCAGGAGTAAGACAGCACGTAATCCATGTGTCACCGGTTATAAGGAATATGGCTGATTAACAGCAGATCAGCAAGAATAAGGAATATGGCTGGTTACCGGCAGATAGGTGATAAAAGGAGGTGCTTTTATTGGATAATATCAGCGTTCTGGAAGACAGATCGGATTTTATTCTGCAGAAACAAAACAGCGGCTGCAGCGGCAGCGGAATGCAATGCGACAGCAACAGCGTATCCGGGGCTGTGAGCCAGAGGGCCTGTGTCTATTGCGGTGCCAGAGTGGTGCTTAATCCCATTACCGATGCGTTCCATATCGTACATGGCCCCATCGGCTGTGCCAGCTATACCTGGGACATCAGGGGAAGCTTAAGCAGCGGTTCGGATCTGTACCGGAACAGCTTCTCCACGGACCTGAGAGAAAAAGATGTCATCTTTGGCGGAGAGAAGAAGCTGAAGGCAGCCATTGAAGAAGTAATCGGGAAGCACCGGCCCAGGCTGATCTTCGTATATGCCACCTGCATCGTCGGTGTCATCGGAGATGATGTGGAGGCAGTCTGTAAGAGCATGTCTGACAAATACAATACAAGGGTCATTCCCGTGAAATCCCCGGGGTTTTCAGGGAACAAATCCGTAGGCTATAAGATGGCCTGCAATGCGATCATGGAACTGATCACGCCTCACAAAGCACCAAAGAGGAAAGGCATTAATATTCTTGGGGACTTTAATCTTGCAGGTGAATTGTGGATCGTAAAGGATTATTTGAAGCAAATGGGTATTCCGGTGATTGCAACCATTACCGGAGACTCTGATTATGAGACCCTCCTTCAGGCTCCTGCCGCCAAGCTTAATATTGTGCAGTGTGCGGGCTCCAGTACCTATCTGGCTAACCGTATGGAGGGAGAGCTGGGGATACCCTTCCTCAAGGTCAGCTTCTATGGGATCGAGGATACCATGAGCTCCCTTATCCGGATAGCGGAAGCATTAAAGGACGATACGGCCAGACAGAAGGCGATCCGTATGGGAGAGACCGAGACGGCAAGACTTAAGGAATTCCTTGCAAGCTACCGCAGGAATCTGGAAGGGAAGAAGGCTGCAATCTATGTGGGGGGAGGCTTTAAGGCCATTTCCCTGATCAAGCAGTTCCGTTCCCTGGGAATTGAGACAGTTGTCGTCGGAACACAGACCGGTAAGAAAGAGGATTATGAAATTATCGAGAGCCTGGTAAGTGAGGATACGGTTATCATCGACGATGCCAATCCTGCCGAGCTGGAGAAATTCATCCGGGAGAAAAAGGCGGATATCCTGGTAGGAGGCGTAAAGGAACGTCCCTTGGCGTATAAGCTGGGAGTCGCCTTCTGTGATCATAACCATGAGAGAAAGCATCCGCTGTGCGGCTTCGACGGGGTAGTGAATTTTACGAAGGAAATTAACCGGAGCATCAACCACCCCGTGTGGGATTATATAAGATTGTCCTGCAAACTTGCCGTGAATGAATAGAATATAAGTATAATCTGTCAATTGAAGCGAAGGGCTCATAAATTAATGAGCAGGAATCTTCTTTCAGAATGATAAGGGATATGTATAACTATAGAAGGGAGGATGGCGTATGGAAGGAACCTTGGTTAACTTGAATGTGAATCCCTGTAAGATGTGTATGCCCATGGGGGCAGTAACGGCTCTTTACGGAGTGAAGAAATGCATGTCCATTCTTCACGGCTCCCAGGGCTGCTCGACTTATATCCGAAGGCATATGGCTACCCATTATAACGAACCGGTGGACATCGCTTCGTCGTCGCTGACGGAGGAAGGTACGGTGTACGGAGGGGAAAAGAACCTGATCAAGGGCCTATTGAACCTTATTAAGCTTTACCGGCCGGAGGTCATCGGAGTCGCCACAACATGCCTGGCTGAGACCATCGGTGAGGATATTAAGCGTATTATCTGTAAATTTTATGAGGAGCATCCGGAACATGGAGACATAACTGTAATACCGGTAGCTTCACCGGGATATGGCGGTTCCCAGTATGAAGGCTTCCTGGAGTCCGTCTATCAGATCGTGAAGAACGTTCCCATGAATACTGTACCGAATCATAGGGTGAATGTAATTACAAGCCAGCTTTCTCCCGCAGATACCAGATATCTGAAAGGCCTGCTTGAAGAATTCGGGATTAACTATATTCTGCTGCCTGATCTGTCCGGTAATCTGGACGGAGCATACCGGGAGCATTATGAGAGACTTCCGGAATCAGGCACGGATAGAAGGGATATCATGCAGATGGCCGGTGCCAGGGCAACTCTTGAGATATCTTCCTTCTCCCGTTATGTAAAGTCCGCGGCACAGTACCTTAAGGATACCTACGGCGTACCCTGCTACCGGTGCAATCTTCCCATGAGCTTAAGAGATAACGATGAATTGCTGGGGATCCTTAAGGAAATATCGGGAAAGCCCGTACCGCAGCACTTTATGGCGGAGCGCGGCAGATATCTGGATGCCATGATCGACGGACATAAATATAACGGAGAAGCCAGGGCAGTGATCTACGGCGAACCTGATTTTGTATACGGTACCGTACGATTATGTGCGGAGAATGGTATCATGCCCCTGATTACAGCCACAGGCACCCGGTGCGGGCAGCTGAAGGAGCTGGTGGAGCCGGAGATTAAGGATCTGGCAGAACGTTATTACGAGGACCGGTATGAGGTACTTGACGATGTGGACTTTCAGACCATCGGTGAGCTGGCGAAGGAGCTGGGAGCGACTTTGATGATCGGGAATTCCGACGGACGAAGAATCGCCGAAAAGCTTGGTATCAAGCTGGTAAGAAGAGGCTTTCCCGTACATGACCGTGTAGGCGGACAGAGACTTCGGACCATGGGGTATGAAGGTACGCTGACCTTCCTTGATGAAATCTCCAACGCAGTATTGGAGGTAAAGGAGGGGGGCTTCAGGGAAGAATTGTACCGCAGATATTATAAAGAGGAGAATAAATATTCAAAAGAACATACTGGTACAATAATACATTTTCACCACGCTGACGGTAAGTACACTAAGGAAAAGACGGATATAAAACCGGAGAAAAGGCAGGTAGCGGCTACGGCAGACTTAATAGAATTCAACATATCTCATAAGACGGCTTCCCACCCATGTTTTAACTGCAAGGGACATAAGTATTCCAGGATGCATCTTCCCATCGCACCAAAGTGCAATATCAGCTGCAACTATTGTGTCCGTAAATTTGACTGTCCTAATGAAAGCAGACCGGGAGTCACAACGAAGGTGCTTTCACCGGAAGAGGCATTCCAGCGTTTTCTGACGGTGAAGGAGAAGGTTAATAACCTGACAGTAGTAGGAATTGCGGGACCGGGAGATGCCCTGGCGAATTTCGAACAGACGAAGAGAACCCTGAAGCTGATCAGGGAACAGGATTCTGAGATTACCTTCTGCCTGTCCACCAACGGACTCATGCTTCCCCAGTATGCGCAGGAGCTGATTGATCTGGGCGTATCCCATGTAACTGTTACCATGAATGCAGTGGACCCTGCAATCAGTGCCGGAATATATCGCTACATTGATTATATGGGCGTTCGGTATCAGGGGGAGACAGCCGCAGCTATCCTGCTGTCCAACCAGCTGGCCGGAATCAAGATGCTGACCTCCAAAGGAATTGTCTGTAAGGTGAATATTGTAATGATCAAAGGCATTAATGACCACCATATTCCGGAAGTAGTAAATAAGGTGAAGGAATTGGGCGGTACCATTACCAATATTATGCCAATGATACCGGTGGAGGGAAGTGCATTCGGACATCTGCCGCAGGTGGAGGAACAGGAACTATTCCGGATGAGAAGCCGGTGCGGGAAGATCATGGAGCAGATGTATCATTGCAGACAATGCCGTGCGGATGCAATAGGGACCCTGGGTGATGAC
>JAFADH010000037.1 GCA_023424995.1 Bacillota bacterium
AGATATGTGAAGGATAAACCCTTCGCATAAGATGTGTGGAGGATCAATCCTCCGCATAAGACATGGAGGATTAGAATGAAAACTCGTATCTGTGAGTTATTAAATATTGAGTATCCGTTATTTCAGGGGGCTATGGCCAGGATCTCAGACGCTTCCCTGGCTTCGGCCGTATCGGAGGCAGGAGGCCTTGGTATTATAGCAGGGGGAACCGCACCGGTAGACTTTGTCCGTGCGGAGGTCAGAAAAGCCAAAGAGATGACAAACAGGCCCTTCGGTGTTAATATCATGCTGCTCAGCGAATATGCGGAAGATATCGCTAAGATGGTATGTGAAGAAGGGGTTAAGGTAGTGACAACGGGAGCGGGTGCACCCGGTAAATATATGGAGATATGGAAAGCTCACGGCATTAAGGTGATACCGGTGGTTCCGTCCGTGGCGATTGCAAAGCGTATGGTACGCAGCGGCGCGGATGCGGTTATTGCTGAAGGGACCGAATCCGGAGGCCATGTAGGCGAACTGACCACTATGGTATTGGTTCCCCAGGTGGTGGATGCGGTTGATGTTCCGGTTATCGCAGCGGGTGGTATTGCAGACGGCAGGGGCATTGCAGCGGCTTTTATGCTGGGAGCCGAAGGGGTCCAGGTAGGTACCCGTTTCCTGAGTGCATATGAATGTACCGTGCATCCCAACTATAAACAGAAGGTAATCAATGCGAAGGATATTGACACAGTAGTAACCGGACGTCCTACGGGGCATCCGGTGCGTGTATTAAAAAATAAATTGGCACGCCAGTTCGCAGAGCTTGAATCCGATTCAGCTCCTCTGGATGATTATGAGAAGCTGGGTATCGGAGCTCTGGCAAAGGCAGTGGTTCAGGGTGATATGGATTACGGCAGTGTTATGGCAGGACAGATTGCAGCCATTGTTAATAAAGAGCAAAGCAGTAAAGACATAATCTTGGAAATGTTCGCGGAGGCTGAGCAGCTTCTTAAGAAGGACTGGAGGTAGGAATGGGCAGGACGGCATTCTTATTCGCAGGTCAGGGAGCCCAGTACATCGGTATGGGCAGGGAGCTTTATGAGAATTTCCCGGTATGCAGGCAGACCTTTGAGGAAGCCGGCGAAAGCCTGAAGATGGACCTGAAGGACTTAATATTTAATGGTAATAAAGAAAAGCTGGATTTAACAGAGAATACCCAGCCTGCTGTCGTAACCATGTCGATTGCGGCTTATCGGGTTATCTTGGAATATAACATAAGCGCGGATGTGGCAGCGGGCTTGAGCCTGGGAGAGTATTCTGCCCTGACTGCAAGCGGAGTATTTGGCTTATCCCAGGTTATACCGCTGGTTCAGAAGAGAGGACGCTTCATGCAGGAGGCGGTTCCGGAAGGTACCGGCAAGATGTGTGCTGTCTTAAATCTTTCTGAAGATAAGGTAAGGGAAGCCTGTGAGGAAGCAAGAAGCTTTGGGATAGCAGAGCCGGCGAATTTTAACTGCCCCGGACAGATTGTTATCGGCGGTGAGGTGAAAGCGGTGGATGAAGCGGCAAGGCTTGCCAGGGAAAAAGGAGCCATGAAAACCATTGATCTGGCAGTCAGCGCACCCTTCCATACCTCAATGCTTAGACCGGCAGCAGAACGCCTGCAGGCCGAACTGGAGCAGATATCAGCCGGACCTTTGCAGATACCGGTCATCAGCAATGTTCATGCACAATATATCGAACATCAGGATGAGGTGAAAGATTTGCTGTACCGCCAGGTTATGAGCGGTGTATTATGGGAGCAGACGATCCGCAGAATGATAGCGGACGGAGTGACGAGCTTTATTGAGATCGGGCCGGGAAGAACCTTGTCCGGCTTTGTCAGGAAGATTGACCGGAGCCTTGCCGTCTATAATGTAGAGGACATGGCTTCCCTGGAAGCGACTGTAAAAGCTATGACTGCCTCATCCTAGAGGTTATTAAATATTATTTTCTTCGGATGATTTTATTATGAACTTCACGCAGCTGTTGGTCCGTCCGCTGCAATGCAGAGCATGCATGGAGTTTGGAGTGTTATGGAATACTCGGATCCGGGGACGAACATAAGTAGAAAGGATTTAATTATGCTGAATGGAAAAGTAGCAGTGATAACCGGTGCCGGCAGAGGGATCGGCAGAGCTATCGCATTGCAATTTGCGGAATACGGTTCAAAGGTAGTGATTAATTACCGCAGCAGTATCACTCAGGTGGAAGAACTGCTTAGCGCAATCCGTGATGCCGGAGGTGAAGCCATAGCGGTACAGGCGGATATCAGCAGGGAAGAAGAAGCCAAGAAGCTGATTGATGAAGCTGTAAAGAATTATGGAAGACTGGATGTGCTTGTAAATAACGCCGGGATTACTAAAGATAATCTGATGATGAGGATGTCGGAAGCGGATTTTGACAGTGTTATGGATATTAACCTGAAGGGTACTTTTTTCTGTATGAAGCATGCTTCAAACATAATGCTGAGACAAAGGTGCGGCAAGATCATAAACATCTCCTCTGTGGTAGGACTTATGGGCAATGTGGGCCAGGTGAACTATGCGGCTTCCAAGGCCGGGATCATAGGTATGACCAAATCTGCTGCCAGAGAACTGGCTTCCAGAGGAATTACGGTAAATGCGGTTGCACCCGGTTTTATCGAGACGGACATGACGGAGGCTTTATCCGATAAGGTAAAGGAAGCTACCATAGCAAACATTCCTTTAAAGCGATATGGGGCTGCAAAGGAAGTAGCAGCAGCCGTAAGCTTTTTAGCGTCGGAGGCTGCCGGTTACATTACCGGACAGGTGCTTCAGGTGGATGGCGGGTTAGCTATGTAAAGCATGGCAGCACTATTCATAAGACGGATAACAATAGGGACATTGCACAGGAAATAAAGCTGTCTGTAAGCAGCGGATTGGAGATTACAATGGAACGCAGAGTAGTTGTTACAGGACTGGGGGCAATTACCCCCATCGGGAATAATGTAAATGATTTTTTTGATAGTATAAAAGCCGGTAAATGCGGTATTGACACAATTAATAATTTTGATGTGGAACCATATGCGGCTAGAGTTGCTGCCCAGGTAAAGGATTTTGATCCCAGGAACTATATTGATCCGAAGGAAGCAAGAAGAATGCACCGCTTCTCCCAGTTTGCCGTAGCAGCCGCTAAGGAGGCGGTTTCTGATTCGGGACTTGATCTGAAGCAACTGGATATGGAGCGGGTGGGTGTCATCGTCGGCTCCGGAATCGGTGCTCTTGACGACATTGAGAAGGAAACCATCAATCTCAGGGATAAAGGACCCAAGAGGGTGAACCCCTTATTCATCCCCATGACGATTACCAATATGGCAGCGGGTAATGTTGCCATCCAGTTTGGCATCCGGGGAATCTGCTCCAATGTGGTGACCGCCTGTGCCACCGGCGGCAACAGCATAGGGGAAGCCTTCCGGAATATAAAGCACGGATATTCCGAGGTGATCCTGGCAGGCGGTACGGAAGCATCGATTACCCCGCTGGGTATCGCAGGCTTCCAGGCATTAACCGCATTATCCACCAGCAAGGATCCCCTCAGGGCTTCGATTCCGTTTGATAAGGAAAGAGACGGCTTTGTCATGGGAGAGGGAGCCGGAATACTGGTTCTGGAGGAATACGGGCATGCAAAAGCACGCGGAGCAAGAATATATGCAGAAATTGTAGGATACGGTTCCACCTGTGATGCATATCATATAACATCACCATCACCTGACGGAGAAGGCGGCGCCAGGGCTATGAAGCTTGCCATGGAGGAAGCAGGGATTGCTCCCGGAGAGATCTCTTACATCAATGCCCATGGAACAAGCACGCCGACCAATGACCGCGTCGAGACGGTGGCAGTGAAGCTGGCTATGGGTGAGGATGCCCATAAGATACCGGTGAGCTCCACCAAATCAATGATCGGACATCTGCTGGGAGCAGCAGGAGCCGTGGAGGCAGTTATCTGCGTAAAAGCGATTGAAGAGGATTTTATCCCTGCAACCATAGGCTTGTCAATACCGGATGAGGAATGTGACCTGGATTATGTTCCCGGTACAGGAAGAAATGCCATAGTAAATTATGCCATGTCCAATTCACTTGGCTTCGGTGGGCATAATGCAACCCTGATATTCAAGAAGATGGAGGAATAATCGTGGACTATAAGGTAATTCTTAATTTAATGAAGGAAATGAATCATTACGGTCTGACAAAACTTGAGATAGAAGAAGAGGGAATGAAGATCTGTCTTGAGAAAGAAATACCTGTCATCAATACGATTCAATCACCGGTCACACAGCCTGTATATGCAGCACCGGCGCAGGCCTCTTATGCACAAGGCCTTACGCCGTATATAACGGCATCTCCGGCACCGGCCGGGCAGACGAAAGAACCGGAACCGGTGCAGCCGGCAGCGGCAGGTGATGCCGTATCGGCAGAAGAGCTTAGCGGCAAAAAGATATTGTCTCCCATGGTCGGCACCTTCTATATGGCGGCAGGACCGGATAAACCGCCCTTTGTCAAGGTAGGAGATAAGGTAAAGAAGGGCCAGACTATCTGCATCATCGAAGCCATGAAGCTGATGAACGAGATCGAAGCGGAGCAGGAAGGCGAAATCGTAAAGGTACTGATAGGCAATGAACAGATGGTGGAGTACGGTCAGCCGATGTTCCTGATTAAATAAACGGGTTATTAAGAATAATACATTAAGATATGCATTTTGAATGAATGCAGTTGAGTGAGGTTTATAATGCTAAATGTAGATGATATTCAAAAGATTCTTCCGCATCGGCCGCCCTTCTTGCTGGTGGACCGGGTAGAGGAGCTTGAGGCAGGAGCCAGGGCAACAGGTATTAAATGCGTTACCATGAATGAACCGTTCTTTACGGGACATTTTCCCGGCAAGGCAGTTATGCCGGGAGTACTCATTATAGAGTCCTTAGCTCAGATGGGTGCCATCTGTATGCTTACGGTACCCGGGAATGAAGGAAAGCTCGTGTATTTCGGCGGAATCGATAAGGTGAAGTTTAAGAGGCAGGTAGTTCCGGGGGATGTACTGATACTTCAGGTGGAGATTACCAGGAGCAAGGGCAGCTTTGGTGTTGGATCGGCGGTTGCCAGTGTGGAGGGTAAGGTTGCGGTGGAAGCTATCCTGACCTTTGCCATCGGCTAATGGCGCATACAGAAGTCAGGAATTCTTAAGTCAGAGCGAAAATCAAGGAGAGCCATGATGTTTAAGAAAATATTAATAGCAAACCGCGGGGAAATTGCAGTCAGAATCATCCGTGCCTGCAGAGAGATGGGTATCGAGACCGTAGCTGTATATTCTGAAGCGGATAAGGAAGCACTGCATGTATTACTGGCAGATGAAGCAGTATGCATCGGACCTGCCAAATCTAAGGACAGTTATCTGAATATACAGAACATCATCAGTGCTACCGTGCTTACCGGCGCAACGGCAATCCATCCGGGATTTGGATTTTTATCGGAGAACAGTTCCTTTGCACGAATGTGCGAGGATTGTAATATAACCTTTATCGGACCGGGAGCAGATACCATCGACCTGATGGGCAATAAATCAAAGGCCAGGGAAACCATGCAGAAGGCAGGGGTACCCGTGATCCCCGGCTCGGACGGCGTATTGCCTGCGGTAAAGGAAGCAGCAGAGCTGGCGGAGAAGATCGGGTATCCGGTGATGATCAAGGCGTCTGCCGGCGGCGGCGGGAAAGGAATGAGAGCCGTATTTGCACCCGAAGAGCTGGAGAAGGCTTATAATTCCGCCAGGGCGGAGGCAAAAGCAGCCTTTGGTGATGACAGTCTGTATATGGA
>JAFADH010000045.1 GCA_023424995.1 Bacillota bacterium
TGTGAATACGCCTGCCTCCTGGGATGCATTTCCCCAGATCGCGAAGCTTCCCTGGGCGAATAATGCACGTCCGTTATCCACGCCCTGTGTTTCCGAGCCCGGAAGGACAGAACCGTCCGTATAGAACTGGGCCGCTGTTTCAAGCAACTCCTTCCAGCTGCTGAAGTCATAAGTACCGGTGGCATAATCATATCCGCCGTGAGTATATCCGCTCATTTCACCGATGCCTTCCAGCCATCTTCCGAAGGGACCTGAGGAGGTGAAGCCTACTCCATAGGTCTCCCCGCCGCCGTTAGCGGTAACCTCCTTGGCAAGCTGTACCAGCTCGCTTAAGGTGGCGGGAATTCCGTCATAGCCTGCCTCTTTCACAAGCTCCACATTATATTGGATCCTGGTTCCCGATCTTACTCCGTTGGGCGCCCAGTAGATCGCATCTCCGATGCTGTTCAGGCCCTCATACTTATGCTCATAGATCTCGGTGACCTTCTGGAATTCCTCATCCGCTGCGATATAGCCGGACAGGTCCACAAACATCCCCATGCCCACATAATCGTTCAGGGTCATTCCATCCGAAGCGGACATGGTGATAACATCCGGAGCCGTATTTGCCTGATATGCCAGCTGTATGGAATTCGCCCAGTCATCGGTCAAAATCGTATAATTGATCTTAATGCCCGTATTTGCGGCATTGAATTCCTCCACCATCTTTGTCATGTATTCCTGGTCATGCCGGTTGTTGGACCATACCTCAATGGTAGTAACCTCGCCTGTGCCGTCATCCGGATTTGAAGCTGTTCCGGTAGGTGCTGTCCCGGTGGGTTCCGTATCCGTATCCGGTTTTGTACTGTTGCATGCTGCGAGAGAAAAGACCATCAACGCAATCAAAAACACACTTGCTAATTTCTTTTTCATAATAAACCTCCTCCTGATCTTGGGTATCTGTTTCATGGAAACATCTTTATTCTATTTTACATCCCTTTGGAATCCCAGGGCACTTTTCATTAAAACCGTAACATTTTTTAATGATTTTGCACAAATGGCACGGCTTTTATTACTTTCAAAAACTCCAGATAACAGCTAATCCTCCAAATAAAGGGCAATTTCCATCTAAAATGTAACACTTTTCAATAATTTTGAAATAAGTTATATGATTATGTCCTTTATCTCCTGGGCATTCTATGCTAATATAAATACGCTATAAACTTAACTATCAGCGTACCGGGTCAAAATGCTGCAGATGCAGCTTTAATGGGCCGACGGCGGTATTATCTTCCGCCGCCGGCATAGAAGGAGGGAAGCATTATTAATAATCCTGTTACCGTAATCATTGCGGATGATGAAGCCGCTATCCGTAACGGACTTGAAGAGATCGTATCCTCAGAGCATTTTGATGCGAAGGTATTGTCTACCGCCGATAATGGGAAGGATGCCCTTTCCCTTATTATAAAACACCAGCCCGATATCGCCATCCTTGACATCAGCATGCCTGAGATGGACGGGCTTGAGGTGATCCGCAGGGCGAAGGAGTCCGGCTGCGCAACACGTTTTCTTATACTCAGCGGGCATGACAGCTTTTCTTATGCTCAGGCCGCCATACGCTACGGAGTTAAAAGTTATTTTCTTAAGCCGTTGAACATCAAGGATTTTCGTGAGGAATTCGGCAGACAATGCCAGGAGATACTGGAAAAACGATATACCGGTGAGGGATTCTCTTCTCAAAATCTTACTTCACTGGTAGCCTCCTCACGCATATTATTTTTAAACCAGTTAATACAAAGTAAAATCCAAGGCATGGAGGAGATCAACTCAAAGCTGTCCGTGCTGAATCTGTCCCTGTCCAATACAAACAGCTGTATCGTGCTTTTTAACCTGCGGAGCCCTTCCGGGGAAGAGGCTCCGGCACTGTCCGATATAAATGACCGTTATGTCTGTCCCTCCTTTGAGAGCTATGCCATGGAGTCCTGGGTCTACAGCGATAATCTTATTGTTGCTGTTTTTAACCTGGATAATCATAAGGACCTTCGATTCAGGAGTAAGCTGCAGAGCTGCATCAATTCCGTACGGTCAGCCGCCGGCTATGATATTATGGCGGGCATCGGGGATGTGGTGCCTTATCTTAACCAATGTTACCATTCCTATTCCCAGGCTCAGGAGGCTTTGTCCTACCATATCTACGATACCGGTATGGATATCTATGACAGCAGTCTGATCAGCGATAAGAAGCCGTCCTTTTTAAAGGAACATATCGATTATAAGCCTATTATTTATTTTATTACTCACAACGACGTCTCCGGAATTACCGACTATTGCAACACCTTCTTCGATTCCCTGTTCTTTATCAAGATGCCTCCGCCAAATTTTATTATCGGTATGTGCATGTACCTTATTATGAATATACAGAAGCAGATGACCCTTCTGCAGCCGGATAATAAGATCGAATTTGAATTTACCTACGAGGAGATCAGCGCATTTGAATCGGTTAAGGTCCTGAAGGAATGGCTCATTGGCTTTTTCGTCCGCTACAGCGAGATGTTAAAGGATACGGCGGAGGACTGCAACAGCATCATCCGGGTATCCAAGGAGTTCATCCAGAATAACCTCCACCGTAACATCAAGGCGAAGGATGTGGCTGCAAAGGTCAATTTGAGTGAATCCTATTTTACCATTTATTTTAAGGATAAAACGGGAATTAATTTTAGAGATTATATACTGAAGGCAAAGATCAACAGCGCCAAGAACCTTTTAAAATCCAGGGAGGCAAGCATCAGCGAGATCGCTTATATGACCGGATACCAGGATTACCGCTCCTTTTCCAGAGCCTTCAAAAACGAAACCGGCATGTCTCCTTCGGAATATGTCGGCAGCATGGATGAGAATCCGTAACAGATATGGGTGATCTGCCTTACCGGGAGGAATTGTTATGCCAAGAGGTGTTATCAACCGAATATTCAAAACAAAGCTGGCCGCAAAGCTCTGGCTTTATATGGTGCTCCCGACACTTGTCATACTATTATTCATCGGGATATCCATAAGCGTTTATTTTAATATGTACAGTATCAATAGTTCTATAAATGAAGCCAGGATCGAAACCTCCTATGTCGCCTCCAGCTTTTCTGAGGAGTATACGGACCTGACCAAGCGGTTCGTCAGAAAAACCTCCTCCGCCGATTTCAAAAATGAATTAAAGGAGATTCTCGGCAGCAGCCAGATAAACTATACGAAGATAAATAATGCCCTGCAGAATGTCTTAACGGATTACACCCAGATGAACAATATGATCGCATCCGTGCTGATTGAAAAGACAGACCGTTCCGGCGGGGATTCTTTGCTGTTTTACTCCTATAATAACCGCTTAAAAAGGGATCTTTCCTCCTATTATACAGGTCTGGAACTGTCGGACAGCACCGGCATCACGCTTTTGCCCCATTCGGCAAGCCCGTTTACCAGCCAGCCGGAGGTCATACCTATTGTAATCCCGCTGAAATACATCGTCACAGACTCTTTCCTTCTGATTGCGGAGGATATGGAAAGTACGGATATTATTCTGTATATCTTTTTAAGCACCGCCGAGGTCAACAATTACCTGGAATTATACTGCAAGGACAGCTCCCAGGGAGTCCTGTATCTGGTGGATGCCTCCGGCCGGAATATGAGCCGGCCTTCCGGCTATATTAACTCCGATATTACGGAGAACGGGGAGCTGTCTTCCGCCCTGAGCGCAGCCATAGCAGACAAAGAGAATTATTTTCAATTCGGCAGTAAGCATGTCAATGTGGTGCAGATCAATAATTTTGATTTATTTCTGGTCAATATAATTCCCCATGAAGCCTTCACCTCAAAGTCGGACAGCATCAGCATGGTCCTGGTCTGGATCGCGATTGTCAGCATAATACTTATCACAGGCTTAAGCTTTATGATCTCCTTATTTGTTACCAGGCCCTTGAAGAAGCTCATGGGCTGCGTCCATGATATCAAGACAAATACCTATAACGGAACAGCGGATATTACTTCAAAGGATGAAATCGGACAGCTGAGCGAGTCCATCGACTCCATGTACAATACCATCCAGCAGCAGATCCTGTCCATCAAGCAGGAGGAAAAAGAAAAATACCATGCGAAGATGCAGCTGCTGTCAGAGCAGATCAACCCGCATTTTCTTTATAATGCTTTGGAATTCATAAACATGGAGGTATATAACAACCACACGGAAAACGCCTCCAGCATGATCTCCAGCCTCGGGGATTATCTGCGGATCAGCCTGGCTTATGGTGAGAATCTGCTTATGATCTCACAGGAGCTGGAACAGGTGAAGGCTTATGTCAACATCATGAATTACCGTTTTCACCATAAGATACAGGTGACCACACAGATTCCCCAGAAGCTTCTATATCAGAAGATAATAAAGTGCATCATGCAGCCCATCGTGGAAAATTCCCTAAAGCACGGCTTTAAGATCGGCAGCAGCAGCGGATTCCCCATCGCGCCCATGATCGATATCACTATGACCCTGGAGGATGATTATATGCGGCTCATCATCACGGATAACGGCGCCGGAATCGATATCGGGAACGCCACTCAGATCATGCTGAACAAGCATACCGACAATTCCTCGGACCGGCATCTGGGCCTGAACAATATTTACCAGCGCCTTACCACCTTCTATGGGGATGTGGATATAGAATTCCAATCGATCCCGTTCTTTGAGAATAAAGTGATTATCCGGCTTCCGGCACATTTTTTTCAGACATGAGAAGGCCGCAGGCTCCGGTTCAGCCATGGTGTTCCGGTTAAATTGCTGAGTACCGGGAATGGAATATAATGTAGTCTTTTTATTGACAATATCTTCAGAGTATGGGTTGGATTTTAATGCTTATAACCTGATTGTTTATAATGAGATAAAAGGCCGGCTGCTCGTTGAGTAATAGAATATAAACAGATTGTTAAGTTTTAATTGTTTTAAATATCCATGATTTACAATAGAAACCGAAAGAATAAAATTATTCAAATCTTTTAGAAATTAACCACATGCATCCGGATATCGACCGTAAGTAAAAAACTGGCGGAGGGACATCCGGATAATATCATGGAGTATGTCAATAGATATCCGAATACAAAGGCAGACCGGGATTGATATAGAGTATGCAATCGGATCTGCCTTCTTTTTGTTTTTAAATATAATTCTCTTGCTTTTAATGGGGGAAGAGAATTAATTATGCGTCGCATGTTTGTTATAACAGCAAATATAGCTGTATTGCCATTAATAAGATGTTCAGTTCTTTCTTATGATAATATAAGTTATCAGAAGTTGTATTGTACTTCTGATAAAAGGCACTGTTTTTGCACTGTGCATCTGATTACAGGAGCATGCATCTGTTCCTGTAATATGGATTATCACGTACATTGCTTGTCAGGCATTAAGGGCCAGTTCTTTTTTCGCCTGCTTTAAAAAGCTGTCATCCGCCCATTTTTCGATATCAAATAATTGACTCACATAGTTATGGTCGTACAGGAACCTCAGCTGGCCTTCCAGTGCCAGTAATCCTCTATCCTCCAGATTTACCGCCAGATGCTGATTAAAATCCGCGGGCAGGACATTGGCTACTTCGCCAACCGTACCGTGTATCTGCTCCGTAAATAATTTTATGGTTTCTTCCC
>JAFADH010000092.1 GCA_023424995.1 Bacillota bacterium
ATCTCTGCATGGATGATCATATAAATTATAGGAAAGAGACCGTTAATCATCAGATTAATGGTCTCTTTCCTAATAAATGATTCTTTTAAAATCTAATAGGGACACAATGAATGAGTGTGTTCCTCATTTAACTTATTTCATTTCCTTAATCAGTCGTTCGTTATAATTTTCAACTTCTTTCTTTATTACATTCCTGTAGGTGTCCATGATAGTAGCCGCCGGTGTTCCTTCCTTGGCTTCCGCATCACCATAGGATAAGGTGACTCCTTCAAATAGCAGATCGTTCTTTCTCTGGGGAATGATGTCAGCCATTATCTCGTTATATCTGGCTACCTGCTCCTTAGTGAATTTTGACTCAATGAAGGAATTATAACTGTCAGCCTTTGTCTTCATGATCATAGCTGCCAATACCGCACCGCCCAGTGGATTGGAGGAACCCTTGGGAATTGCCAGACCGGTATCCCATACGGGGGTCTTGCCGGGAGCTCCGTCGATTGTAGGCATCGGTACAAAGTCAAGATTCTCTACCAGCGTCTGCTCCGGTTCTTCCTCCGTTATCTGAGAAAGAACCATCTCGATACCGGCTTCATTGTACATGGCTCCTGCACCCCCAAGCCAGCCGTCATTGTGGTCAACTCTTCTTTGGATTGCCTCAATTGCAGATACAAATTCAAAATACTTAACCATGATTTCCGTATCAAAGTTTACCTGAAGGAAGCCGTTACCCACCTCAAGTACCGGTATGGCACCGCTGGTATAGCCAAAGTTCTGATACTTGTAACGAGGTCCGAGACCCCACTGGTCAATTACACCGTCGCCATCGGTATCCTGTGTCAGCAGATCAACATACTCAACTAATTTTGCCCAGGTCCACTGACCCTTTTCGTATAATTCCAGCGGTGTCTCCAGACCGTTATTCTCAAATATGGTTTTATTAAAACCGATTATATAGGGCTTATTCACAACATAGTTTGAGAATGCATAATACTGATCCTTATACATGAAGTTACTCATGGATACTTCGTCTAAGTAGTACTGTCCCAGATCATCACCGATAAATTCATCAATCGGCAATAAATAATTGTTCACGGCATAATCGGGGAAGCATGCGTTGCCCTCGATAAACTGCAGGTCACTGGGAGTTCCTGATGCAAGATTCTGCTGCATTACGGCGATACCGGTACCCCATCCGTTGGCATTCACGGTAACCTTGCCGCCGTACTTGGCTTCAAAGTCTGCAATCGCCTGCTCTACGAAGGTATCGCCTGCAACTATGTTCCTGGAGGTTTCCCAATATAAATCAATGGTTACATTGGGGTTATCCAGCTTCTCGATATTGAGAAGTCCTGCTAATGCATCACCCCCGGCTTCCGGGTCCCCTGCTTCCTCACCGTCCGGCGCCTTGGTGGGAGCTGCCGTAGGAGCCTGCGTAGGTTCTCCCGTACTGGTATCCTGATTACCGCATCCCATTAACATGGATGCCGCCATCGTGGTTACCAGCAATACACTAATTAGTTTTTTTGCTTTCATAAAAGCCTCCTTATAAAAATTTATTTATTACAACAGAATTCAAATGAGAGCTTTTGATGAAATCCCCCCTCAATTTCCCTTCTGCTATAATCAGTGCCGTATCCGGCAGGGTAATACTACCCTTTGATGCCGGAGGTCTCCACCCCTTCCACAAAAAGCCTCTGGGTAAATATATAAAGCAGGATGGGAGGCAGCAGGAATAATAATACCGAGGAATAGCTAAGCCCCATCTGATATACCAGATTCCCTCTCGTCTCCAGGCTGGCATGGGCTGCTTCCATACTGGTCTTGAGTATCACAGCCAAAGGCATATACTTCTGGGTAAAGAAGGTTCTGGTGAGGGTATATTCATTCCAATGCCATATGATGGAGAATAAGAATACCGTAACCATGGCGGATCTGGCGTTGGGTATCATTACCCTGCAGAATATCTTCCAGCTGCCGCAGCCGTCAATCTTGGCCGCTTCCTCCAGTTCCCCGGGAATATTGCGGAAGGTCTGGCGGAAGATATATATAAATAAACCCGAACGGATTCCCGTTCCGAATATGGACGGTATCCAGAAGGTCAGCCTGCTGTTGATCAGGTTGGTGGTAAATTCCGTATATTCCTTCCCGGTAAGCCATCCCAGCACCCTGCTGATACCGAAGTAATCAAAGAACCGGTATTGGATAAAATTCGGCAGGAAGATCATCTGGGTCGGAATGATGATGGACAGGATCACCAGTAAAAACAAGGGTTCCCTGAATTTAAACCGGAAGCGGGCAAAGCCATAGCCCGTAACGGCACATATGATGATCTGAAGCAGCGCGTTGGATACGCATAAAACCATAGTATCCTTCAGTGCTCTCCAATAGCCGATCACCGGAATCGTATTCTTTATATTATCCAGGGTGAAGGATTTGGGTATCCAGATGATGCTTAGATCCGTATACTGGCTGAGGGGCATAAAGGTCTTTGATATGGTCTGCAGCAGCGGATATATGATGACAAAGCTCAGACCAAAGATCAGACAGAACCTGCATATGCTCCATACAATCCTTGAGCTTTTTGTTAAAAGATGTCTTGACAGAAATTTTCTTATGCTGTATTGCATGTATCCCAACTCCTTCCGTTTAGTTTTCATTGATGTAAAATACCCGTTTGGAGGCAAGCGCATACGCTGTGATGATTATGATAAAAGCCACCATGCAGTACATGAGCCCCAAGGCGGAGCTGCCTCCCAGATTGCCCCGCTGCTGGTATTCCTCATATACGAACTTAATCATTACATTGGATACATTGGTAAAGGAATCAATCAGGGAATAAACCAGTACCACCAGGGTGATGGGCGAAACCCTGACCCAGGTAATCTTCCAGAAGCATTCCCAGGCAGTCGCTCCTTCGATGTGGGCAGCCTCATATTCGGATCTTGGTATGCTTTGCAGGCCGGACAGGTATAATATGATCTGTATCCCCGACATCCAGACAATATTAAAAATACGGTTTGATACCTCCATGAAAAAATCCGTGATGAAATGCGGCAGTCCCGCATTAATCAGCAGTCTTGTTATATTGCCGCTTTGGAATATGAACGTATTCTCCGTCTCCAGATCCGTATCAAGCCCGACTGTCAGCAATATCTGGATAACAATACCCGAGGTGATGATCACCGGCAGGAAGAAGATTGCCCTGGATAAGGTTCTTCCCTTAAAGTTTTGATTCAGAATAATAGCGATGAACAGGCTGAATATGACCGCTATAGGTACATCGATCAAGAAATTACTGAGGGCAGGTTCAAAGGTGGTGCTGAAAAAGTAGATATCATCCCTGAACTTATAGATGAAGTTCTCCAATCCTGCAAACTTATACTGCAGGCCTTCCGCCGTGATCAGTACTTCATGGAATGCATAGTAAAATGACATGATCAGAGGTCTTATGAAGAGAAAAACCGTACCTGCCAGCCATACGGATATAAACAACCATCCGGTGCGGGCTTCCCTCTTCTGCATATTTGTCATTCTAGATTTCTTCTTTTTGGCCGGATGCTTCATTCTACTTCTCCTCCTGCTCAGTACCGGGGATGAATACATAATCCCCGGCCTCTACCTGCAGTCCGTCCGCGGTAGCTGCTTTTTTCCCATAGTTTACATATACTGTGCTGCCGTCTTCATAAACTGTTTTATACACATTTTTCAAGAGCATGGTATGTTCTGTGATCACCTTGCCGCTGACATACTGCAGGATGGGAGCGGCTTTCCTGTACTGCTCCGAAATCGTAGTAAGCCAATCCCTGTAATTTGCACTGAACAAATAATTATATTTCGTCTCAACAATCTCATATGGATCCCCTGCCATAAGGGCAAAGCCGAGGCTGCTGCCTGTTTCCAGCGCTTTCAGCAGCTCCTTGTCCGGGTCCGCACTCAGGTTAATTGGCTTTGTGGAATATGAGGCATAACCGTGCAATACGATCTGGTAAAAGGGTACGGTCTCGTCGGCCATATCATATTCCGTTGAATCGGCGGTAACGCCGAAGATATGGCTGGCATTGACGGCACCATATATATTTCCTCCGTCAATCATAACGTTATCGTACCGGTCCCCTGCGGTTTTTAGAATCCGTTCCCACAGCCGCAGCGTATCATCACGGTGAATACCGGCTGCCTTCTGGGTGAAGTCCGAATATACGGTGGTCCCCAGGGTGGATAAGGATATATTGCCTGCCAGCATCCTGTCATAATTATCTGCCAGGGCTTCAAATGCCTCATAGGCTTTTACCGGTGTCAGAAGACGCCAGCGGGAGCTGCCGTATTTATTCAGGGTATTCAAATCATACTCAAATTGATATGCCGGAGTCTGTTGTATCGCCTGTACCGCATCATTGAACAGTGAGAAGCCGTTGCCGCTCTGATAAAAATTCACGAAATCAAAATCCGGGAAGAATTTAATATTATTGTCATTTATAAAGGAAACTAAAGCCTGATAATCGTCATAGCCTCCCAGGGCTTTTTCAAACCGGACCTTTGACTGAATTTCCGATTCAATTCCATCTTTCTGCCAGCCGGTATATTGAAAGACAATCTGATCCACTTTAAGCTCCAACAGCTGCTGCAGAATCTCTTCCGCTTCTTTATAGGAGGTCAGCTTCTGCAGATAATCCGTCTTAAACCCCAGGATGTATTTCTCCACCTCCAGCCCGCCATACAGCTTCAGATAGAGGGGTGCTTCCGTCACGGAGGCTTTCTTCGCGAGTCCCTTCTCCGCAATCAGGTAATTACGGTAGCATTCCGCCATATCCGCATAATTCAGCCCTTCCTCATGCAGGAGGCTGTATTTTACGGCAAAGGATCTGTCTTCCGGATATATGGCGGTGATCAGGTTGGCGCCAATTGCACCGGCAGTACCATACCGGTTGTTGACAGAGGTCACCGCGGTTGCCACCTGCCGGTAGATGAACCTCGGATATACCGTATTGTAGGAGGTGATTACTCCGCTTGTCATGGCATTAATGAAGGCACTTGCTTCGCCGGAGGTGATGATTCCGAGGAAACCGTTATTCCCCGCCTTTGATCCGAATACGGGCATCCGGATGCTTTCCCCCACATTGGTATTACGCTCCATGTGAAGAGCGGGCTCCCTGGAATATACGGCCTGGCTGTAGGCTTCATAGGCCGCCTTGTTATTATTGTGGTACATCAGGGCTCCGCTGCCGTCCGGCAGCAGGATATAGCCTTCCTCATCTAAGCCTGCCGCTCCGAAATACGGCAGAAGGGTAACGCTCATAACTCCCCAATAAGAGACGCTGGCCTTATCCGCAGCGGTCTTCCCTTCCTCCAGATGCTCGGTGATATCCTCGAAGGGGAATTCCACCTTAAGCCCATCCTCTTCAAGGGTATAGGCAATTGCTATGGTTACATCATAGGTATCAAAGTAATACCGGAACTTAACTCCCCTTTCGATGGGCTCATATCTGACATTCCCCTTATTTACCGCTGCTCCCAGCGTATTGGCGGCTGCGGTCAGTCCGTTCTGGTCAACAAATTCAACATATGCCTGGCTGCCCAGATTCACCTTGTTGATTGCCTTGGCTATGGTATCTTCCTCTTTATCCAAAGGGTTGGTGGCATAAAGATATCCTGCTCTTCTGTCCCATACGGCAACCTCACCGTCTTCCTTCATACACAATATAAAACGGCGGTTTTCCGCAACGCTGTACATATATGCCGACAGCTCCTCTGCATCGTTTAATGTCTTCCAATTACTTCCTGCCTTGTTTTCTGCCAACGGAACTGTATCTTCTGTTCCGGGATCAGCCTCTGCCGGAGAATTTATACGGTTATCCTCTGTCTGCACTGTTACTTTCTGAATAATGAATGCCGCTGATAAGATAAGCACAATAATTATAAGGGCTTTCATCCAATTACTTTTCATCTTCTTTACCTCCATAATGCCGTTTCCGTAAGAGCTTCCCTACAGCGTCCTCAGCTTAATCTCAAAGAAAATAGTTGCAAAAAAGGAATAAATCTGAGTGACCAGGCCCGATACCAGTACCGCCAGGAACATAATGATCAGTACTCCCAGGACCGTAAGCAGTATCGAGGCCACCGTCTTGGGAACGGTATAGTCATGTACCACATATAAGGCCAAAAAGATGAGCAGTGCCGTCCATATCATACCGATGACATTCATATAGGACAGAAAGATACCTTCCTCGCTTTCCACCATAATATAGGATAAAGCAATCCGGACCAGTCCCAGCAGGGTATACGGTATCAGCGCGTAGGCACAGGAAATCCAAATCTCCTTAAATCTCCCTTTCCCGTCCATTAAGGTGCAAAAGCACCAATTGGATATCATTGCAACCGCAAAGAATATGATGGTCGTTACAAGCACCTGCAGCAGTTCGATATCCCCGTAGTACTCTATAAAATCAAAATCCACATATCCCCAGGACAAAATCTTTAATATTACCCAGGCTGTCAATATAATATTTGCCGCCAGCAGGCTGTATTTTTTATTGTTCTTCATCTCATGGTAACCGTCCACAGGATGAAGCAGGATATATATGGGATAAACATACTTACTCATGGATTGATAGAATTCCTTCATATGTCATTTATCCTCCTTCACAATGGATCTCTTATTCATATCCTGAACCTTTGCACTGATAATTCTTGTGACGACTGTCATTACAAATACCAACAGGATCAAGCCAAAGAAGAGAAATACAAAGTGTTCTCTCATCCATTCATTCCGAAGCTCCTTCTTCACTTCCGAATAGTAATGAGGGGCTACCTCGCTGCGTTCAAAATAATACTTTGCGGTCTTAAAATCACCTTCTTCATAATAGGCCATTCCCAAGCCCAATAACGCCCATTCAAAATTACCGTCCATCTTAACGATTTCTTCGAACAGCTCTTTGCTCTCTTTATAATAACCGTCCTCGAACAATGAAAATGCTTTTATGCTTAACTCTCCGAAATAGGTAGGTTCAAATACCGTAATATTCTTCTTGGTATTATCAAGTACCAGTATCCTGCCATGCAGGGTCTCAATGGCAACCGGATTCAGGAAACGGCCCAGGGTCGAGCCGCTGCCTCCGAAGATAGCCAGCTGCCCTCCTGTATTATCGTATTGGTAAATCCTCTTGTTTCCCTTATCGAGTGCGTATATAAAATGGTTCTCGTCTACATCCAGATCCACATAGACAGTCAGCCACCGCACGTCTTCGCCTGAAAAATCCGGCATATCCCCCCACAGATACCAGCCGTCCAGAATATTCTTCCCCAGCGGATTCAGTTTTTTTATCATGTCATCCTCCGAAGGATCATCGCTGTAGGCAGTCACCGTATATACAAAACCTTCCTCATCAATATCAAAGTTGGCAAACTCCACCGGAATAAAGTTCTGCATCCTTTGCCTTTGCTCCTCCGATGCAAAGTTACGCAGGGTCAGCTCAAATAACCTCCTCAGGGTCAGAACCACCTTATTTCTTCCATAGAATCCGAGAAACCTGCCTGCTTCATCAATCATATAAGCACCCTGGTTGGAATTCTCCGACAGGATATATACGATATTCCTGCTGTCTACGATAACCTTTCTCGGAAGAAACGGAACCGACGCACCGAACAAGTCAGATTCCGGCCGGGCAATAACCCTTCTGATCTCACCGGCATCATCCGCGACGATTACTCTTTGATTCGCCTTATCTGCTATATATAGACAACCGTCCGTATGTACGAAGATTCCTTCCGCACCCGTGATGCTTTCCTCTCTGCCGTCCAGACGAAAGGAGTCAATTATCTTAATCAGCTCGAATTCCTCATTCAAGACCACTACCCGGCTGTTGCCCGAATCCAGAATATAAATCAGGCTGTTATGATCAACAAATAAATCCATCGGGTTATTCAGATCTCCTATTCCAAGCTGTCTGCCGTTATAGGCTTCTTCCGCAACATAGCTGTACTGGGAGGGCATGGTATTCCCGAACCAGTCATAACGGTAATCCGCTCTTGCCCGGGCAGGGGGCTGCAGCAGGCATAATGCCGACACAAGCAGTATCAGCTTCCATACTTTTTTATGTTTCATGCTTACCTCCGCCTTATTCTTTGATACCCGCATGGGCCATGGTTTCCATAATGCTGCTCTGGGTCAGAAGGAATATGAGCACCGGAGGAATCAGCATCACGAGATTGGCTGCCGATGCTACTCCCGCACGGGCAATACCTCCCGACTGTATCTGGGCCAGTGCCGTCGGAAACATCTTGAGCGCTTCCTTATATACGAAGTTGCCTCCCGTCATACTCCACATTCCCTGAAAGGAAAAGATGATCAGGGTCAGCCATGCCGGTTTCACGTTGGGCATTACGATCTTCCAATAGATTCCCAGCTCGTGCATTCCGTCAATTCTGGCTGCCTCCAGCAGGGAAGTGCTGATCCCCTCCATGAACTGCTTCATCAGGAATAATCCGATGGGGGTCGCCATGGAAGGAAGCAGCAATGCCCAGTAGGTATTGATCATTCCCAGCTTTGAGATAACAATATACTGCGCAAGGCTTAGGACCCCGCCCGAAAACAGCAGGGAAACCGTAACGATCCGGAATAATCCCTTCTTTCCCGGAAAATCATTCTTCGCCAGGGGGTAGGCGGCCATGGAGGATACGATGACATTTCCTGCGGTGCCGACTGCACTGACAAATACACTGTTAAAGATATACCGGCTGAAGGG
>JAFADH010000182.1 GCA_023424995.1 Bacillota bacterium
AAAATTGCAGACTTTAAGCCATATGCTCAAAAATAACGATAAAATACCAATGAGAAGCCGGCACGATGCACTTGACCGATTCGCACCGAGCACCCGACGGGTGGCATGGGGTCCTGCTTATGATTAAAATAAAAGGACGTGTTTCAACCTTAATATGCTCCCTTTAGGGCAGACAGGAAAATAAAAACCTGTTGTCTTAAAGGGAGCTGTTATTATGCCTTACATTTAATTGAAATTAAAGACTGACAATATAATCAGTTCTTCTGTCCGGACAGTTCTCAGTATCAGCTCTTGTTCTGACGGGGACGTATAAATACGGTAACTGCTAAAACAATTATTCCTGATACTAAAAGCCCTGCTAAGATTAAAAGTCCGGGAATCAGTCCTTTGTTATCCTTTGTAAAACCGACAGAAAGTGCTTCTAAAAAGCTGTCTGCCGCCTTGGGGCCCACTTCGATCTGCCGGCGTGTAATCTCATTCCCCTGATAGAGCACAATAATATGGTGCGTCCCTGCTTCCAGATCCTCGGGGATATTGATCTGCGCCTCAAATGAACCGTTCTCCGAGGAGGTAACGATTCCTAGCTGCCGCGTCTCTGACCGAATTTCGATCTCCAGATTATCAATGTTTCCCGCAAATCCGGAGCCGGAAATTATTAAGGAGCTTCCGGCATGAATAAGAGTCCCTGCCGCTTCTGTAATTTCCAGAGAACCTTTCATATTAAGGATGGCTTCAATCTCCTCTTCCGATCTATAGGTATTCTCCGTGTTCCCAATATCTGAATTTTCCCCATCCTGTTCACTTCCGCTTGGGGAGACTTCATCCTGATCATTTGCCGTACCGCTTGTATCATTGTCAGTTGTTCCGTTCGCAGCACCGGAGGACGTGCCGCCCGTGTTACCGGAGGTTGCGTCGTTCCCGCCGCCGGATGCTGCACTGCTCGTATTGCCGGAGACCGCGTCGTTCCCGCTGCCGGACGCTGCACTGCCTTTGCTGTCTGACGCTGCGTTATTCGTATTCCCGGAAGCCGTACTGTCCGCGTTACCGGAGGCTGTATTGCCAGTGCCGCCGGAGGTCGTATTGTTCTTATTCCCGGACGTCGTACTGTTCGTGTTGCCGGAGGTCGTACCGCTCGCGCTTCCTGACGTCGTACCGCTTGTGTTGCCGGAGGTCGTACTGCCCGTGTTGCCGGACGTCGTACCGCTCGTGTTACTGGACGTTGTACCGCCTGTATTACTGGATGTTGTGCCGCTCGTGTTACCGTATGTTGTACCGCCTGTATTACTGGATGTTGTGCCACTCGTGTTACCGGACGTTGTACCGCTCGTGTTGCCGGACGTCGTACTGCCTGTGTTGCCGGACGTCGTACCACCTGTGCTGCCGGGCGTTGTACTACCTGTGCTGCCGGAGGTCGTACCGCCTGTGTTGCCGGACGTCGTACCGCTCGTATTATCGGTCGTCCCACTGCTGTTATCAGACCCATCACTGCCTGTGCCGTCGGGTATTAGGATAGGCGCTATGCCTCCGGGACCTTCGGGAGTGTCACCTTTTGTTTCATCATATCCGGGCCACGGAACGGGCACTCCTGTTGCATCATCAAAACCATCCAGATCACAGTCCTCAAGCGGTGCCGCATAGACCTCATGAAATCCGCCGGGCACTGTAAATATCAGTGTAAAAATCATTAAAGATAAAAAAATCATTTTAAGTACATTCTTCAGGAAACTCCTGTGTACGTACTTATCACGAGTAATAATATTCATAGGATCACCATTCTCCTTTCATGATACCGGGCCTTATATCCGGGATCCCGCTCCGGCCGGCACGTTATTGTCCGGTGTGGTACCGGCAGCATCCTGTCCGCTGTCGCCGCCCTCGCCATCACCGGATTTATACGTCTCAATATCATTGAATATGTCATCATTAAGACTGTTCTCCTGCCGTCCGACAATTGCCGAGGCCACCATTGCCCCGGTGATATTCGTAGCGGTCCGGCCCGTATCCGCAATAGCAGAAATTGGGATAGTAAGAACAATGAGCTCCAGCGGCAGTCCCATGGCAGTCAGGACGCTTGCCGTGGTGATCGTCGCTGTTCCGGGTACTCCCGCTGTTCCAAGAGAAACAAACAGGCTGATAACTACCAATAGAATATAATCTTTTATTCCATAGCTGATGCCAAGTCCGTGAATACCATAGATAGCTGTCAGGACAGGCCATATCCCGGCACATCCCGGCATTCCGATCGTTGTTCCCAGGGGGGCCGTAAAATTTGCAACCTTAGCTTCTACCCCGATCTTTTGGGTAAGTATCCCGGTTGTAATAGGTAAAGTTCCCGCACTGGATTGCGTGGAAAAGCCGACAATCTGCGCCGGTATGATTTTACGGAAGAATTTTATGGGGTTAAGCTTTGCATACGCCTTTATCAGTACGGCGTTAATAACCCAGGTGTCCAGGGCAAACGCCAGGAACGAGATAATGAGGAGTACCAAAAGCGACCACATAATGCCCGAACGGCTGACACCGTTCCCTGCAGCGGTCACAATCAAAGCCAATACCGCATACGGAGTAAGACTGATGATAAAATCCACAGCTTTAAAAATGATTTCTTTCAAAGCTTCCACGAATTTCTTAAATATCGCTACCTTCTCACGATTTTCATTAGCGACCAATACATAAGAAACCGCTATCAGAACAGCAAATAAAATCATCGGAATAATATTTTCATCGGCAATATCACCGATAACATTCCGCGGGAAAAAGCCGACCAGTACCTGTGTAAACGGAACAACCTTATTTTGAAAGGTTTGTGCATCAAGTCCGTTCAATGAAAGGTAGGAATTTCTCCCAATACCAAAGGCCAGGCCTAGTCCGACCGACAGCAATATGGCAAGGAAAGTAGTCATCAGAAGCCAGAAAATCGAGCGTACTCCTATGCCTTTCAGCTGAGCGGTGGAACTTAACGATGTTATGCTGCTGAGAATTGATACAATAATCAGAGGGCTTACAATAGCATTAAGCGTGCTGACGTAGATTTTGCCGATAGGCATAACCCAGGACGTATGCCCGGAAAAGATAATCCCGACTACCACGCCGACCACCAATGCGCCCAAAATAATATAGGTAAAATTCACATTCTTTTTTTGTAAAATATAAATGATAACAAATAACACAATAACAACAGCCAGCGCTGCTGCCGATAACCAGTCAATATTCATATCTCTGCCTTCCCTTCCTGTTCATGTGAAAAATTCTGCTTTCAACAGTAAGGAAATATCAGGAAATGTTTGCGCATTTCCTGATATTTTAAGTTGATCCCCATGTTTTCCGAACCGTTTTTCTTCTTCACTAATATGGTTTATAATGCTGCCGGAATACGGTTGCCGGCAGCATTATTCAATGTTTTCGGATTAATTATTATTTACGGCACGTTTTCTCATGAATGTATAAATACTAATGGTCAGCAGAGACGCAGCACCCAACAGTATCGATAGCGCACCGAAGCTATTGTCACCGGTTTTCGGAATATCACCTAATCCGGTTTCACCGGATACGGGCTGCACATCTACATTAAGTGTCAGCTCCGCTGCCCCGTCTGCAAACTCCGCAGTAAAATCGTAGGTGCCGTTAGCTAAAGTCTTCAGATAGGATTCTTTCAGAGTAATAACGCTGCTATCGCCCGGAACAGTGTAGTTTTGCGGATCAACTGCCTGCCCGTTATTTAATAGCCGGATAAACTTGGTTACATCCGCATCAATCTCGGCACTGATGTTTCCCGAACCCGTGAACGTATCAAAGTCTGCAAGTACCGGATAATCTGCATTCGTCGCTATTACGGTGAAGCTCACATCAAAAGAAGCAGATATGCCGTTGCTGCCGCTGACAGTTACAGCTGCCGTATATGTCCCCGCCGGAAGTCCGGTTTTAGGAGCGATAGTGAAAGTGTCACTATCATCAATCAGCAGACTGCCGATCGATGTCCCGGAAAGTGTAAAGCTCTCACTTCCGGTTCCTGACAATGCTACGGTGAGCTCTCCCGTGAGACCGCCTTCATTGTTCACTGTCACATTGAGCGCCTGCTGATCCGGGTAGTCGTCTGCCGCTTCCGGGAACGTGTATGTTCCGGACTGGGACAGCGATATACCGTAGGTATCCGGCTTCAGTACATTATCAAGAGCCTGCACAGCCTCGCCGGCAAAGTCGACCTTGGTAAGGCCGTCAACACCGCCCGCCGCCTCCAGCGCGTTAGCAGTTTTTAAAACCCATGTGAGTTCAAGCATATATTCCGTGTATGTTCCATCGTCAGCCGCATTTTTGTGCAGCCATTGTTTTGTGACAGGTTCTGCTTTATCTTTGTTATAGCTGATTAAAAAGGGCAGCTGCAGACGGATCGCATTCAAGTCTGTTCCTGACAGCCAGGGAGCAGTTGCTGTGGCTTCACCGGTTAAGTCACCGTTAGGGTAATAGGAAATGCTGTTGTTCTGCTTGGAGTTGTTCTCTGTCGTAAAGTTTCCTAAATATTTAACAAGCTCACCATAGAGATAGCTTATATTACCGTTACCGGTTTCTGTGTTAACATTGTTCCGGGAATTAAAAGCACTGGAAGATGCCGTTACCTTATCAATATCGGCACCTGTGCCGAAGGTCAGCTGATTGCCCTGGGTCGTATCATATACATATACGATCTGATGCCCGTATTCCTTTGCCTTCCTTGCAACACTTCCGATGATTGCCTGTGTGTTATGGCACCAGGACGCACCAAAGAATATGATGTGTTCGCCCGGTGAATTCAGCAGATTCAGCAGCTCAACGAAATTCACCTGATGAAAAACAAATCCTTCCTCGTCCGCATCTGTAAATATCTCTGTAGCTGCTTCGCCCGTTCTGTTACCCTGGGCATCCGGAACACCGCCATTGTAATTGAAATAAGTTGCGGAACCGTTATATACCCTTTTAAAGAAATCGAAATCAGACCGGATGCCTGAAGGTATCACGGAGCCCTCACTGCTGCCTCCTCTGAACACCTTGCCAATGCCGGCAGCCGCAGCTGTACCGTCAAAGCCTTCCGTGCCTGTAAGGCTGTAAAACGCACTGATTTTCAATGTGCTCTCACTATTATACGAAAACAGCAGCGTATCGCTTGAATCGTAACCGGTAATCGGTTCTTCTGACGGCAGCAAATCGGTTATCCTGGTCCACAATTGGTTCACCGAGGTACCGTTGGCCGTCTTAAAGACACTGTCACTCTTGGTTATATCAATCTGAAAGCCGTCTATAAACGGATCAAAATGATAAATTTTAGTTATTCCGTCTCTTTTTGCCTGATCATTAATAATGCTTAATACTGCCTGGCTGGTTTCAAGCTTAGGGCTTCCAAAGACTATGTAGTAGTTTCCTTTGCTGCTCAAAATATCAAGCAGACGCTCTTGGGTCACCGACTCAAAAACATGCCCTGAAGTTATATTATCGTATGAATCCGCAATATAGTCTCCGGTTGTTCCGCCTGTTATCTTACTCCACGGATATGGCTGAGGATATGTAGATTTTGCGGCAGCGGCCACATTAAACAGCGCAGTAAGAGCCAAAACCAATGAGATTATCCCCACTGCAGCTCTTTTCAATATTGATTTCATAGATTATCCTCCCTTATTACATTCAGTAGATTTACTTTATGCATAATTTTTAATGTTAAAATGGAATTGAGCTATTGAAGACTGTTCTATATTATTATTCCAGCAGCATAACCATCTTTGCGTCACGTATCAGTTAACTGCACACTGATAGAAGTAACTTACATTAAATTTACAATGCATATATTATTAATATGTAATATATGTTCCATATGTTACCACAGGAAAATATAAAAGTCAACCACTATATTTAAGCGTACTGCAAAAGTTTAAAAAACTGTAAAAGGAGTGTTGGGAGGGCTTTCTCAGAATGTTTCGAGTCTCCTCAGCCGCATCAAAAAACCACCATCAATTGATACAATTCGGTTGACGGTGGGTTTGTTTTATGGCAGGGTGGTACATACACATTACTTATATTATCGGAACAAAACCTCGTTCCGATAATCGAGATGCACGGCGCAAAAAACTGCGCCTTTTATCAGAGGTAAAGTTTTATTATAATTAAACTTTAATTTGTTTTGATATTTTCTGTATACTATAATGTAAATAAAAATTTTATATTAGTGGTGAGTTAACAATGGATATTATAAATAGAACTGTTATCAAAGAATACGAAGGTGTACAAATAAATTTAGTTACTGATTTCAATGGTAATAAATTCATTGAGAAAATTCAATTTCATAATCTGTCTGCGAATACATTTGATCAATGCAATTTCAGCGAACTCGAAATCATGGAATCAATAATAAAACCATTGGAAATACCCCATGCTCGAATAATTGATAGTAGTAAAAATGAAAAATGCACGACAATTATCATGGAGTTTATAGACGGCATAAATTGCAAAGATGAACCCAAAGAAGAATATCTTTATATTGCTGCCGAAAAAATAGGAGAAATATATAATAAATCAAAAATGAATATGACACGTTTAGATAAACGTGTCGTAGAAAAATACACTATAACCAAAGAAACAATTCTCGACTATATCAAAGTAATAAGTAAGGATTATAATATGCCGTCAATGGATTCATTAATTAATTATATATTTGAAAAATACCAAAACCGGCCTATATTCGTCAATCATGGTGATATGTACTTTAAAAATTTTATTTATAACGACGATTTACATTTGATAGACTGGAATTCGAAAATATCTCCCTTTTTTACTGATTTATGCGCACTTATACAGCAAGCGAGTGAAGTAGATGCCGACATTGATGAAATTAAAAAACGATATTATAAATTTACGCAAATAAGTTCTATAAATGATGAAGATATAGATATCGCAGAAATTATCGCAAATATCGGAGAAATGTATACATTTTTGGTCAATAATTGTCCAATTGAATGGTTAGAAAGTACATACAATGGTTTACAGCACCTTATTCAAGACTTTAATTACCACAAATTAATATAATTGGAGGCATCAATAAAAGTTTGCCTATTTCTTTTTGCTCTCGGATAAGCTATAATTTATAAAGGGTTAATTATTTATGAGCACATAAATAAAACAGGATTTTACCATCAAGTGGAGGATATATGAGGAAAGAAAAGCGGCATAGCATTGTAGCAACTCTTTGGTTCCTTGCAGCAATAGGCTTCTTTATTGCGGGGGCAATAGGCAAAAATATGCTATTTATTTCTGTAGGTGCATTGTCTGTATGCGTTGGATGTTTATATCTTGCCAAAGGCAAGTCTGATTCCAAAAATAAAAACGAATAAGTAGCAGATAAAATCTATTTATAGGTCAGATGATAAGAATCGAAGAGCATGTAAAGTGTCAATTTCTTGGCTGCAATTTTCGATTTAATAAGATAGATGAAAGCGACGTCGATAGCATTATGGACATCGTTAATGGTGAGCTTACACATAAAAAACGCGCAGGAAATCAGCATTTTCCGTAATTGCTGATATTCAGAGGATTCAAGTCTACCTCTGAATATCTTATGCATCTTTTTTATAGTCCCCCTCCAGAATTTAAACCTGTCGAAAAAGCTGAAATTGCTTTTTCGGCAGGTTTTTTGTTATAATAATATTTATAAAATATAATCCATTAAAAAATATTTAACCGTTATATGATGTTTGATTTTTAGTTATCAAGTTGAGGGGGGAATCTATTTGAACATTACTTTAACCAAACAAATGCTTCAAAATGTGCAAGGCAAACGAATAAAAGATTTTAAGCATAAGATTTTTTATAAAGGTGAACGACCGCTTGATTATACGGTGGTCCTTGACGACCTTGACAAAATCTCCGGAAATCTTGTAACAAAAGCCGATTCCAATACAATTTTTTTAGATAACGGATATGTCATTGTGTTCGGTTATGAAAAAGACTGCCTTCAATTTTTTCCTGATATAACAAAAATAGAAATAATGAAGAAGAACAAAAAATTTATTACCAACGGTTATGCTTTCGTCTTTATTTTTAATGATGATTCTTGTCTTGTTATTTCGACAAATAGCTGGACAGGACATTTTCGTGTGATGAAACAATCGGAATATAAACCGTCTGAAAAAATAAGGCCTTATGACCGTGAAAAATTCATATTGGATGACTTTCGCTCTCATTTCAAAAAGAACATTGCTGTGATTGCTGTATGCGTCACTTCAAAAGGATTTTTGGATGCTGAGCGCGGCTTTGTGCACGAGGCACTTTTCAGAAGTAAAATACATCCGAAAACAAAGGCCTCAAGACTTACAGACAATGATATAGAAAACCTCTATAACGTAATGGTGGAAATTGCGAACGAAATTCAATCTGAAAAATCAAATGTAATCACGATTACAAAATCGACCGGAAAACCATGTCCAGTATGTGGAACACTTATTGAAAAAGAAAACGCATTTATGAGTTCGATTTTTATTTGTCCGAATTGTCAAAAAGAAAAGCAAACATAATTTTGCGTGCAGTATATACGCATTATCTACATTAAATCGATGGCCTCTTTTTGTAGTACCCTGCCAAGAAAGACATAACTTCCCGCCAAAGGCAAGGCATATCTTTTTTACATGGTAAAGCGTGGTATTATAGATATTAAATCTATTACATCACATAGACAAATCGGAATTCGTAGCAAAGATTTTTATAGTGGTTTCAAAGGCGGATATGACAGCATATTCTGTGTGTAAGACAAGAAAGTTTTTTTTAAGGAGATGAATTGTTCATGCAATGTAATATAAATGGTAAAGAGTACACATATATAACCGGTATAAAGGATAATGATGCCATAAGGCGTAGCTTTTGCAGTCTCTCTAAAAAGATTTACGGACTTGATTTTGAGCCATGGTATCAAAATGGCTATTGGGGAGATTTTTATATCCCTCATACTTTAATGGATAAAGATACTGTCATTTCAAATATTTCTGTCAATGTTATGGACATGCGGTTGAATAATCGGTTAAAGCGTTTTATTCAAATTGGTACTGTTATGACTGAACCTTCATATCGTGGTCAGGGATTAAGCCGTTGGATTATGGATAGCGTCTTATCGACTTGGAAGGATAAATGTGACGCAATATTTCTTTTTGCTAATTCTTCGGTACTTGATTTTTATCCTAAATTCGAATTTGAACCGGCACAAGAGTATCAATTCCAAAAATGTATGGATAAAAGTCAATACAGCTTTCGTAAATTGGACATGAATGTTACGGCTGATAAGAATTTGCTGCTGAGTAATTACCAATATTCGAATCCTTATTCTGCACTCACAATGGAAAATAACGAAGGCCTGCTTATGTTCTATTGTTCACAGTTCATGAAAGACAACATCTACTATATTGAAGAGTATGATACTGTCGTTGTTGCCAAACAGGATTCTGAAGAGCTCATATGCTATGACATTTTTTCGGATAAATATTATGGATTAGATCATATTCTTGGGGGCTTGATAGACTCAGATAATAAAAAAATATTATTAGGCTTTACTCCAAAAGTTATATCCGGTTGGAATATATCAGAATTGCATGAGGAAAACACAACACTCTTTTTAATAAAGGGAAAAGAAAACCCCTTTAAAAGCGAAAAAATGATGTTTCCGTTATTATCACATGCTTAAGGTCAGAATTTAATCTGCATCTTTTTTGACCAAACTTTCCAAACGCACATAATAATTCGTACAAAATGATAAGACAGGCCGGATGTTTTTCTGTTAGATTAAAGAAAAACGAAAAGGAGCGAATAAAATGGGCAAACCGATCAAAAAGCCGAATAAAACAAATCCGGAGAGCTATTCCCCGAAAACATTGAAGCTTGCCAATATGATGGAACAGGCGGGAATTGATATGAAGAAAATCAAACCGCAATATCTGATTGACGCTGTATTCCCGACAGGCGATAATCCGTGGGTTGGAGGCTGTGATTATCTGCGTTGCTTTACCAGTCTGTATATGCATCTCGAAGGTATGCCGCCGGCACACAGCACGCGGTATTGGCTGTACCGTAAATTCCTTGCTGTCACCGGCATGGGCATGGTTACGACCTTCACCGATAAACCGGATGAACACAATTACAGCTTTGAGGCCGCGCACGATTATATCGGACGCTTACAACGCTTCGCAGGTTATGGATATTATACAATGGAAGCAGCCGGGCAGGATAAAAACGAATTATTTAAAGTAATCTCATACTCGATTCATCTCGGCCGGCCGGTATTTTCAGTATACCCGGACGGTGAAAAGATGTATAAGTTCAATCGTAAATGGCGGTTATTTGTGGGGTATGACTACGATAACATGACGCTGTCGATCAACGAAGACGGGACGGCAGTTATCCTGCCTGATTGGTTCGAGCGTTTGGACAGTATTATAATTATTACTCAGACCGGGTTACCCCGGGCCGATATTAAAGATGTACTGCGCGAGATTATTGTCGATGCCGAGCGGGAGAAATCGCAGGATGAAAAATACGGCTGTGCCGCTTATGAGGAATTGATTTCGCGGCTGAGTGATGTTTCATTCTTCAAGAATGCTGATGAAACGACGCTTGAACAGTTCAACAAATCATTAGGATCGTTTTTCTGGTATCACGCCGAATCAAGGGGTGCGACAGGCGAAGGATATGACCAATTATGCGGACAGGAACTGGATGGAACCGAATATAAGACCGATGCCGGCTGCAACGGTTTTTGGGGTTATAACGGCCATCAAATATCGTATATCGGCTGTACGGCCCTGAGGAAAGGCGCTGCTGCACTGCGCGAAAAAAAACACCGGGATATCTTGATCTACGGCCTGCGTATGTTGATGAGTAACGATGCAAAAATTATTAATATGATAAAACACTCACTCAATATAAATACTCCTGATGTTTTGTTCCCTAAGGACGAAGCCGGACAACCGGTTGATTATTGTCAGCGGTCAAAAGCTATGCTGACATGGGATTCCAAGAATTTATTCGATAATAGATATAGTCAATTAATGAACCCGCTTGATGCCGGTTCAATCCTTTCTGAATGCAAAGTTACCGATACACACACAATAAATTTCAGCAACGATGCGGAAGCTATTGACACCGAATTAAAAATATTGGAAGAAGGTCTTCTATTAAAAAATACAGGTTCTGAATGGGATATGACCGGACGTGTTCATTCAAAGCAAACATTTCGGGCTCCATTAAAAATTGAAGCCTGTATTGAAAATAAAGAAGCGGCAGCTTTCGGATTGTTTTTCAACGAGGGATTTATAAAAAGCAGTAATTGGGCAGATGTATCGGGTCAATTGGTTTTGCGTGATATTTATATGAACTACGCTATGGATTTCTGGTCAGGGTTAAATATTCCCCCGATTTTAACTGATGAAATCAAAATAACATGGATTTTACAACGCAATTATACGGCAGTCATTGTTAACGAACAGCTTATTCATTATATTGAAAACCTGCCATATACACATTTTGAGATGCTGCAATCCGCCGTTGGAGTTGGGGCGTTTAAAGACCAGTCGGTTATTCTGAAAGCATTGTCGGTATCAGAGTTGGAATAAAAAGAAGCATAGTAAAAGAAAGAGAAGATGGTCTCTATAAACTGAAAAGAATTCATTGAAAAAACTGCAGCTTTATCAGATGCAATAAATCAGACACATTCGAGCATTTTAAGACAAGAATATATCCAATCTTTATATTATACTTAAATGAGAAAGGAGGGCGGTTATGGACTGGATACAAAGCATGCAAAAGGCAATAAATTATATTGAAGAAAACTTACATGATGATTTGGACCTTGAGCAGATCGTAGAAAATGTTTATTCGTCAAGTGCGAATTTCCAGCGAATCTTCAGCATTATAACAGGCATGACGATTGGAGATTATATCAGATACAGACGTTTGACACTCGCAGGAAAAGAACTTGCTGCTTTAAACAATAAAATTGTAGATATTGCTTTAAAATACGGTTATGAAACAGCGGAAAGCTTTTCAAAGGCCTTTCTTAGATTTCATGGCATTACACCGTCAGCCGCAAAAAAATCCGGTAATAATCTGAAAAATTTTGCCCCTCTTTCAATTCAAATCGATATAAGGGGAGGATTTAATATGCAAAGAAAGCTTATTCCTAATGTGCCGGTGATTAATTATGATGGTAATAACGCGGCATTTTTCATCACCCTGCTGGAGGCGACGCTTCAGGGATTGGGCGACGACTGCGACAGGGCAAAATTAATTGCTTTAAGCGGAGAAGGCAACCGTTTTTGCTGGACGGACGACGCATGGGTGTTCGGTAATGAGATTACGGAGAGCATAAACGAAACTCCATTTGAAACTGAAAGCCGCGTACTGACCGCAATTGGCTGGAAAGCTAAGTTCATCTCTGTTCAACGTGATAAGAACGGCAATTTTATGAACACTGATCCGGTTCAGATCCGGCAGGACTTCATAAGCACCATCGACAGAGGTTTTCCCGTTCTGATACGATATATAGAGCATGCCGACTGCGACTTAAATGTCTTTTTCGGCTATGAAGATGACGGTCAGAAAATTATCGGCTATAACTACAACAACGGATATGAGGCAGGAGTTTCGCAGCCCTCTGCCGTTAGTATGCCGATAGCATGGGAGAATTGGGAGAACAACCTGTCCGGGTATATTTTGCTTCAGAAAAAAGCAGAATCAGCATCGGAGCGCAGTACGGCATTGTCCGCGTTCAGATTTGTTTCCGAACACGCCCGGAAAACCGAAGAAATCCGCGGTAAAAAAGTTGGCTTTTCTGCATGGGAATCATTTTTACATCATTTGGAATTTAACGATTTCTCCGAATTAACCCTCGAAGATGTCGGCAATCGGTTTATCATTTATTGCGATGCACTTTGTCAGATTTATGCCCGCAAAGAGCCTCTGCCTTATTATCGGTCGTTAGCCCAGCGCTTTCCTGAATGGCGGGACGAATTGCTAACGGCAGTTGAAGCCTTAGATGCCTGCGCTTCTTATGGCGGTTTTCTGTGGAGTCAGGGCTTTACCTTCGACGAAGCAGGATATGAAAAATTCAGAACCCCGGAGGCGCGCAAAATTCTTGTTGAGGCTGGCCGCAGGGCTATGCAGAAGGATATGGAAGCCGTGGAGCAATTTGAGAAGATTTTGCGGAAAGCAGAGTCATAAAGACTCGGGAAAAGGTGAACTAAAGAACAAAGATATCTGCTTCAAGGTTGGCAGAATATGATAAGGTAAGTCCGGACGGTGCTGGTATAATAGATGTATCATAATTATGGAAGGATGAAAGCAATGGGTACAAGAACGACATATGAACAGATCATGGGTCTGACCGACTCCTGTTACCGTGCTAGTAAATTTACGGGATATAAAAGATACAAGCGTATTATTCATTATTAGACGCTTTAAAACGGATACAAGTGGTTATGCGGGATAATGAGGAAAAAGGGATTTGGGACAGCTGCATTCAAAAATTTAAATATTGGGACGAAATTGCAGGATGCAGATTTCGATGAGATTAAAAGAAGCTTCGACAGAATAGATCAAATCATGTGGCATAATTTTAATACCCATGTTTTTCAGAGGGATTATGCCGTCAGATGTGGGATTTAGTAACGCAAGATGCGCCGGAATTGAAAGATGAGCAGTTTCCTAAAATAATCAAAAAAATCAATAATACATATTCCGGCAGCGACTTCCTCTGACCTGTAAAGGATTTTTTGAAAAACTGCTCATCATATCAAACGCTCAGAATGTTCAAACCTGTATTCGTAAAAAACTTTTATGCTTGGTACTTCTTCCACAGACGGGCACAGAATCGATCCACTTTTGACCATATGTCAAATCCTTTACGGTAAGTAAGGAGCGGCGTATTGCTCAAAAAGAGTGTAGTTAATTGCAATTCCAGACTCCATCCAACCCTCTCCCATGGCGTACGCCTCTTCCGCATCGATCACCAGCTCCTCATGTTGGCCGCTGTACTCAATCGTCCCAATATCGTCCGGTTCGGTGATATGCTCCCACCATTCACCGTACGCATTCCCCTGAGAGTATACTTCTTCCACGGGCTCCAGAAAGCCTTCTTCTTCCAAAGAGAACCTATATTTTATGTATGTAGTCTCCGCTGATCCGCTAGAGCTGTTGTTATATAAATACCCGTCTGCGCCGATGATGTAACGATTTCTATCCCAGCCTTCCACGGCTAAAACAACTTCTCCGTCAACAATGGTATATATCGCAAATACATATCCATCGTCCATATTCCAGAATTCATTCCCAATCCAGCCAATGACAAGCTCATCTACGCCATCTTCATTTAAATCCAAAAAAGCAAACCCCTCTTTTGCCATAATACCATCCGTATCCCACCACGACCAATATGGCTCAACAATGGAAGAAACCAGGCTGTTCTCTGTATAATACTTATCAGGCTGCCATTGTTCAGGATACGTTTGGTGTTCATATAAGGCTTGAAAGTATAGATCTAAAATATCTTTGTAAGGATTGTCTATATCAGCCTCATTTTGTGTTCCTCCGTATATGTCATCGTTGTTTTCAAAATTGCTCCCACTTTCATTATTGCTATACTCAAATGCAGCATAGACAGATGCACAGCCCGCAAGCAATAATGTCAACGCCAGCATGAGCGCAATCGCCCAATTGGATTTCTTTTTATAGCTCATGATATGAATGAGTCTTCCTTTCAATTGT
>JAFADH010000286.1 GCA_023424995.1 Bacillota bacterium
CCTGTAATATAAGTTATCAGAAGTTGCATTCTAAACTTCTGATAAAAGGCGCTGCCTTTGCGCCGTGCATCCGATTACAGGAACATTATTTTTGTTCCTGTATTATAAGTTATCAGAAGTTGCATTCTAAACTTCTGATAAAAGACGCTGCCTTTGCGCCGTGCATCCGATTACAGGAACATTATTTTTGTTCCTGTATTATAAGTTATCAGAAGTTGCATTCCAAACTTCTGATAAAAGGCGCTGCTTTTGCGCCGTTCATCCGACTACAGGAACATTATTTTTGTTCCTGTATTATAAGTTATCAGAAATTGCATTCCAAACTTCTGATAAAAGGAGCTGCTTTTGCGCCGTGCATCCAATTACAGGAACATTATTTTTGTTCCTGTATTATATTTATACAAGAGTTATTTCATTCATTCCCAATAACTACTCATTTACATTTTCCCTGCTCCATGATAGAATACAACCTGTGAGCAGCACAGATGGTCGCGCCGATTCGGTGAGGAAAGTCCGGGCTTCACAGGGCAGGGTGCCGGATAACGTCCGGTGGAGGCGACTCCAAGGCTAGTGCAACAGAAATAAACCGCCTGTAAACTATATCCGTTCGGATATGTGTATTGGTAAGGATGGAAAGGTGGCTTAAGAGACCACCGCTCTTCTGGTAACAGAAGGGGTCAATGTAAACCCCACCCGAAGCAAGACCGAACATGGAGCAATACGGTTGCCCGCCGTGCTTCAGGGTAGGTCGCGTAGTATTGCCAAAGCAATGCTGGAGCCACATGGTAACATGTGGTCAAGATAGATGACCATTCAAGACAGAACCCGGCTTATCGTGCTGCTCATACATAAGAACGAATAGCGGATAATGTAATAAGGGCTGTTTCTCTATATCTAATAAAATATCAGAGAAACAACCCTTAAACTATTTATCTTTCAATATAAGTAATTCATTTCTTCATTCCGGTTATAACGCATATCAGACTTTAAAGCAGCTCCCCCCGATGAATTCCTTCAATATGGAGTTCTGGGGAACGATTTCGCTGGGAGTCGCTATAAAGTAATCCAGAAATTTAAGTAATCTCTTGGCTTCCACATATTCCTCGCAGTTTCTGTCGATCCCGAACAGAATCGGCTCTGCGTATTGCTTTAAGACCGCAAGCTCATAAATCAGTGCGGAATTAAACATTACATCCGCATCCTCCTGGAAGGGAAATATGTTCTCATCCTCTCCTCTTCTTACAGAAGGCCACATGGATATGGTCTTCTGCGCAGAAGCACCTCTGGTTCTGGCGTCCCGCACCATTCTGCGGAGCAGACGTCCGTCGGTAGTGGGAATACGGTTATGTTCATCGATATTCAATTGTGTGAGTGCACTGATATAAATCTTGAATTTACTTTCTCTCGGCAGTGAATAGGACAGCGCATCATTTAAGCCATGGATGCCTTCGATAACCAGAATATCCTCCGGTCCCAGTGTCAGATATTTGCCTTTGTACTCTCTTCTTCCTGATACAAAATTAAAATCCGGAAGGTCTACCGCCTTACCCTCTAAAAGGTTTGTCATATCCTGATTAAATTGCTCAACATCAATGGCACCCAGAGCCTCAAAATTAAAATTACCGAACTCATCCTTCGGTGTCTTCTCCCGGTCTACAAAATAATTATCCACAGCTATGGGATGAGGCCTTAATCCATGGGCCTTCAGCTGAATGCTGAGCCGGTGGGAGAAGGTGGTCTTACCGGAGGAAGAGGGTCCTGCAATCATGATGAATTTCTTACCCCCTGATTGCTTTATCGTCTCTGCGATCTCACTGATCTTTTTCTCCTGTAAAGCTTCCTGTACCAGAATCAATTCGTTAATCCGCCCATTTGCAATGGCATCATTCAAGGCGCCTACATTGGGAATTTCCATCATATCCGCCCAGGCGTTGGCTTCCTTCAAGGTTTTATACAGTTTTGGCTGGGGTACAAAGGTCTCCACCACCGTCGGTTTCTTCTTGTTGGGCAATAGCAATAAAAAGCCGTCATTATACTGCATCAGGTCAAAATATTTTAATTGCCTGGTACTGGGAGGCATATAACCGTAATAATAATCCTCAAAGCCTTCCAGATTATATATATTCGCTTTGGATACCCGGCGGTATTTAAACAGCTTTTCCTTGTCATACATACGGTAATGCCGAAAAAGTTCAATAGCATCATCCGTTCCGATGCTGCGTTTTATAAAAGGCAGGTCTCTCTGGACATAATCCTGCATTCTCTTCTTAACAGCCGCAAGACGCTCCCGGGTTAAGGTGATTCTACCTTTGTAATCGCAATATAGACCATTATCAATGGAATATTCTACAGAGACCTTATCTATATTCTCCGCACCAAACTCAGCATAGAAAGCTTTCATCATAACCAGAATCATGCCGCGGTTATATGTCTTATTCCCCGCATCCTCCGCAGTGGTTACAAAGAGGATCCTGCTATTCTCCTCAGCATGCTTGAACAGCTCTCTCAGCTTATTGTTCATAAAGGCCAGAATAATATCACTGTCATAATCCTTCTGGAAATCCTTGCTGATCTCCAGGAGGGTAGTCTTCTCCGGATATTCGTAGTACTTTCCCTGTATCTCAACTCGTATACTTGTGTTCATACTTAATCACTCCGATCTCTGCTGCCAGGCATGCATAATTTATTTCGTACCGGACATATACACCTGTTAATTCCATCATAATAAGGAATATGCCCCGCCATTTTAAAGGTGCAGACTTATGTTTTGTTCTATTTGAAAGATACAATCTTTATGTTTTAAAACTTATTGATTGATAAAATCGATAGAATAATACAACAATCCTGACTGTATTAATCTCATGCGGTCCATGATTTCTTTCTGCCGCTGCCTTATATGATCCGTCCGTTCCTGCAGCAGACTTTGCATAATACCTTCACATAGATTATACTCCCATTGAAGGAACTCTTTTAATACCGGATGCTTCTGTTCTAAAAGCATTCTTCCATAATGGAAATGCTCCGGCTTCTTAAGAATATAATCCGCCTGCGGCTCTGCTTTCCGGTCTGCATGCACAGCCTTCATCATTACATAATATTTGCCGTCTTCCTTTATCATACTCTCATCGATAATAAGAAAATTCTGCTCTTGAAGCATGTGCCGTACTTTTTCTGTCTCAGATTGCGGCTGGAGTACCAGCTCCTTCACTGATTGCAGCACCTCCAACCGGTCTGTCAATATCTGAACGGTCAATGCTCCGCCCATACCTGCGATCAGAATGGTATCTGCTTCGCCGGCATTCAGCTTCTCCAGCCCATCTGATTTCCTGGTCTCAATTCTATTCTCATAACCATATTTTACTATATTATCTTTAGCCCTATCAATAGGACCCTGATTTACATCCATGGCAATAATATGTGGGGATATCTCATGCTCTATAAGATATATCGAGACATAAGCATGATCACAACCGATATCCGCCACCCTGCTGCCGAATGTAACCATATCTGCCACAGCCTGTAGCCGCTTGGAAAGCTGCATGTCCTTATCTCCTCATCTTACTCCAGATAATCCTTCAGCTTTCTGGAACGGCTCGGATGTCTCAGTTTACGGAGTGCTTTTGCTTCGATCTGACGGATACGTTCTCTGGTTACATTGAATTCCTTGCCAACCTCCTCCAGGGTACGGGCACGTCCGTCATCCAGGCCGAATCTTAAACGCAGCACCTTCTGCTCACGCTCCGTAAGAGTCCCCAGAACCTCCACCAGCTGCTCCTTTAATAAGGTAAATGCTGCCGCATCCGCAGGCACGGGGACATTATCATCCTGAATAAAATCCCCAAGATGGCTGTCTTCCTCCTCACCGATGGGAGTTTCCAAAGAAACCGGCTCCTGGGATATCTTCTGGATCTCGCGTACTCTCTCTACCGGCATATTCATCACCTCGGAGATCTCCTCCGGAGACGGTTCTCTTCCTAATTCCTGCAGCAGCTGCCGCTGCACCCTTGTCAGCTTATTAATGGTCTCCACCATATGGACCGGAATACGGATTGTTCTAGCCTGGTCTGCTATGGCTCTGGTTATAGCTTGTCTGATCCACCAGGTAGCATAAGTACTGAATTTGTAACCCTTACGATAATCGAACTTCTCCACCGCCTTAATCAGTCCCAGATTTCCCTCCTGGATCAGATCAAGGAACAGCATGCCGCGTCCCACATAGCGTTTTGCGATGCTTACCACAAGACGAAGGTTTGCCTCTGCCAGGCGCTTCTTGGCATAATCGTCACCGTCCTCCATCTTGCGCGCCAGCTCAATCTCTTCGTCCGCGTTCAGGAGCTGTACCTTTCCGATCTCTTTCAGGTACATGCGTACCGGATCTTCAATATTGATACCTTCAGGAACGGATAAATCTATGGATTCCAAATCCACATCCTCTTCCAGGATGATATCCTCTTCTTCCTCTTCGGAAATCCTGAGTACATCTACGTTGTGCTTGTCCAGGTAATCATAGATCTTTTCAACCTTACCGGGGTCCAGCTCCATATCTGCAAAGAAATCATTTACTTCCTGAAATTCCAGCACATTCTTCTTTTTCTCAGCAAAAACCAGAAGTTCCTTCAGTCTTTCCGTAAACTTAATTATATTTTCGTCCATTGATAATCCTTCCTTCTTCAACTCTTTTTATATTTTAACCACCATTTATTGAAATATGCAGTTTCTGCCATGCCTGCCGCCATACCTGCTGCCTTGCCCAGGCCTTCTGCCGGCATTTTGCAGATATTTTGCAGACCTTTGCAGGCAATCAGCCGGCTTTATCCGGCTGTCCCCCAGCAAGCATAGATCCGGCTATTATCCGAATGTCAAGTTCTTTTTCTTCAACTGCGTCTTCTCGGCGATAATTTTCATCAAAAGAGCGGTATCATTAATTTCAATCGCTTTCTCGCTTTGCTTGTCCAAGCTATGCTCTTTTAATTTCATAACCGTGTCGGTAAGAGCTTTCTTCCTGCCGGCCTCATCCATTTCACCCCGGATCTCAGCCGAGAAAAGCGCGGCGACCTCCGATTGCTCCTCCTTATTCGTAAAGAAACTTATAATCTTGGCCGGAATTACCGTCTGTTCCTTCTCATATTGGTCAAATACCAGTGATGCCACATCATGGTAGATCCCTTCGGTAAAATCCTCCGGTCCAAGGAACCCCTTAATCTTCCGGAAGATGGAGTTATCTTCAATCAGCCAGGTTAACATCAGCCTCTGGGACTTTGCAATCCCATCTTCGGGAGACCGCTTATTCTTTACCGTATCTGTTCTTGCTTCTTTCGGCTCACCCAGACCGACGACGATCTGGTTCCCCAGCTTATTCACCAGTCTGCGCAGCTGTTCTGAATCAATCTGATACGTCTTTGCCACTGCATCTATATAGAAATTACGCTCCAATTCTTCATTAAAGGTAATCAACTTTTTAGCTGTCTCATGGAAGAACTTTGTCTTCTGCTCCGGATCCGACATATCATACTCCGTCTGTAGAATATCAATCTCAAAGAAGAAACTGCTTCTGGCTTCCTCCACTCTCTTCCGGTATTCTTCAGGGCCTAGAGCCTTAATGAATTCATCCGGATCCTTATAAGGTTTCATATTAATTACTTTAACGGAAAGTCCGGCTTCCTTCAGTATCGGTATGGCACGCAAGGCGGCCTGTGTTCCTGCCCCATCACTGTCAAAGGTCAACAGTACCTCGGCTGTATACCGTTTTAACAGATTGGCGTGGAAAGCAGTAAATGCTGTTCCAAGTGCGGCCACAGCATTCGTAAATCCGGCCTGGTGCAAGGCGATCACATCCATATAGCCCTCGCAGATCAGAAGATTCGGCTTGCGGGAAACCCTTGCAAAATTAAGTCCGTACAAATTCCTGCTTTTATCGAACAACATGGTCTCCGGGGAATTCAAATACTTTGGCATGCCATCCCCCATAACCCGGCCCCCAAAGCCAATGACACGGTGATTCACATCCATAATGGGAAACATGACACGGTTCCAGAACTTATCCGTTCCGCCCTTCTGTTCGTCAATGGTCACAAGACCCGAGAGCTTTAAAAACTCATCCTCATACCCCAGACCCTTCAGATATTTATACAGATCGTCACTATAGGGATTGGAAAAGCCCAATCCGAATTGCCTGATAGTCTCCTCTGTCAATCCCCTTTTTATCAGGTATTCATGAGCATTCTGCCCGCGGGGCGAGATCAGCTGGTAATAAAAATATTTAGCAGCCTGTTTATTAGCCTCCAGAAGTCTTCCCTTCAGATCCGACTGCCGTTTCGCTTCCTCCGAGTATTCCTGCTCCGGAAGTTTAACTCCCGCACGTTCTGCCAGATACTTTAAAGCCTCGATAAATGTATAATTCTCATACTCCATGATAAAGGTGAATACATTTCCGCCTACTCCGCAGCCGAAGCAATGGTACATCTGCTTGGAGGCACTGACGGAGAAAGAGGGGGTCTTCTCATTATGAAAAGGACAGAGCCCCATGTAATTACTGCCTTTTTTCTGTAATCTTATGTAGGAGCCAATGACATTAACAATATCGTTCCTGCTTCTGACTTCTTCTACCTGTTCGTCTGAATAAAACACTCGGCACTCCTCCTACAATCCAATAACTTATATTATCGGAACAAAACCCGGTTCCGATAATCGAGATGCACGGCGCAAAAACAGCGCCTTTTATCAGAAGTTTGAAAACAACTTCTGATAACTTATATTATCGGAACAAAACCCGGTCCCGATAATCGAGATGCATGGCGCAAAAACAGCGCCTTTTATCGAAAGCTTGAATACATCTTCCGATGACCTATAATATAATCAGAATGAGACCAGCTTCTAACAACCTGTAATATTGTCAGAATAAAATCATAAACCGATAAAGATAAGCACTATGTTCTGCGCAAAAATCAATACCTTCTATAAAATAATATAATTTAACTTCTGAAAATTCAAATCAATACACGCTCCAGGCTGCCGGAATCATGATTTCCTTGAATTTTGCCACCGCATACCGGTCCGTCATCCCCGCAACATAATCACATACCGTGCGGTAGGAAGGCTCATTCAGCTGCTCCATCCTAATCCGGTATTCCACCGGAAGAAGCTCCAGGTGCTGCATATAATAATCAAAAAGCATCTCCACCATGCGCTCCGCCTGTTCTTCCTGCCCCTTCGCCTTCTTATTCGTATAGACGTTTTGGAACATATATTTTCTTAACCCACGCATTGCTTCTTCAATTTCAGGAGACATGATGATATCACCTGCATTTTCACTGTTGGCTACTATATTGTGAATCATGGTATTCAGACGGTCTACCAGGTTATGGCCCAGAATATCCGTGAATTCCCGGGGAATTTCCTCTTCGCGGATGATCTCTCCGCGGATTGCATCATCAATATCATGATTGATATAAGCTATCTTATCACAAAGGCGGACAATCTTTCCTTCCAGGGTCGAGGGCATTCCCTCGGTCTGATGGTTTCGAATGCCGTCCCGGACCTCCTCCGACAGATTTAGTCCTTTCCCGTGGTTCTCCAGAAGTTCAACTACACGAATACTCTGCATGTGATGTTCGAAGCCAACCGGGCAGACACGGTTTAGCGCCCGCTCTCCGGCATGCCCAAAGGGTGTATGTCCCAGGTCATGCCCCAGTGCTATGGCTTCCGTCAGGTCTTCATTCAGTAATAAAGCCTTTGCGATCGTGCGGGAAATCTGGGATACCTCAAGGGTATGGGTCAGTCTTGTCCGGTAATGGTCGCCCTCCGGCGCAAGGAATACCTGGGTCTTATGCTTTAGCCTGCGAAATGACTTGGAATGGAGTATCCGGTCCCGGTCCCTCTGATAGATAGGCCGGATATCACAGGGTACCTCATGCCTTTCCCTGCCAAGAGACTGGTCAGAAAAAGCGGCATAAGGACTCAGTATCTCATGTTCTCTCAGCTCAAGCTTCTGTCTGATATTTAAAACCGGTTCCATAGTATTATCACGCCTTTCATATTCAAATACTGTTCCGCCCCACAGAGGGTTACCTGTTTTTCGACAAAATGGTTACTTAAATGCAATTACTTAACGGAAGTCCCCACTTCAGATCAAAGATAAGTATTAGGTATCTCTCAATACTAATATTCTACATGGTTTTTCGATTTCCTCTTTTTTATGTTAAAAAATTTTAAGGCTCCCGCAGATCACATCTCCATTCTACAGAAACCCCTCACAATAACTATTATTGTATCTGCAACGGCTATAAAATTCACCGATCCATAAATCCGGAAGATCAAGAAGCGGGCATCATGAATATAAATTTTTGCATTTTTAATTAATATCGCGAACCGTCGCAGCGCATTCCTTAGGAAGGCCGGCTTTCTGTGTGTGAAGGTTTTACATACAATAACATCCATGCATGCGACTTGCCCTCATGCATAGATTCATCATATATATTATCCCTGATATAATTCATGTCCCCTTCATTATAATTCATGCTTTCTTTATGATAATTCATGCATCCTTATTATAAATTATGATTCCTATTATAATTCATGTTATGCACTTAATAAATATTCTAAACAGCCTATTTTTCATTACATTTATCCTTAAGAGGACAAGAGCTGCAGGAGGAGCAACCGGAACCCGAGGTGCTGCCGGAGCCATCCGTGCGGCAGGATTTCCCCTTCCTTAGATCCTTTATCTTCTTATATATAACGAATGCCGTATAACCAAGTATTACGCCGCCAATTATAATACCGGGCATAGCACCCCCCTTTCCAATCCGCAGGCTTCGGATATTATCCACAGATATCCCCGGACTTGTTACACCAGCAACAAGCTTCCGATCTGATAAATCAAGGTCGATACCAGTAAAGCAACCCCCAGATGAAAAAATATGGTAAATATGGTCCATCCCGCCGAACGCATCTCCCTCCGGATCACACCAATGGCGGCTGTACATGGAATATACAGCAGACAGAACACCATCAAAGCATAAGCATTCAATGGTCCAAAACCGTATCCGCTCAGAGCATCCGTCAGTGTAGTCATCCCTTCCGGTGAGGTTATGTTACCGATGCCGAACAGGACACTGAAGCTGGATACAACCACCTCCTTAGCTGCAATCCCGGAGATCAGCGCAACCGCCACCTGCCACATGCCCAGTCCTGCAGGCGCAAGTATCGGGGCCACTGCTTTACCTATAATGGCTCCAAAGCTCTCCGACATATCACGGACCATGCCGCCCGGGCCAAATTCAAGAATGAACCAGATCACCACGGATGCGGCAAAGATCGTAGTTCCTGCTTTGGTCAGATACTCCCTCACCTTCTCCCACACATAGATAAATATAGTATGAGGATTTGGGGACTTATATTCCGGCAATTCAATCAGCAAGGTATTGCTTATATCATCCTCCGGCCTGTTATTCATCATATACGCGGCAATAACCGCAACAGCGATTCCGATGAGATACATGGAATAAGCGGCAAGCATCGCCATCCTGCCAAAAAACATCCGGGAGAACAGCACATAGATGGGCAGCCGTGCGCTGCAGGACATAAAGGGAGTAACCAGTATGGTCCTTCTTCGGTCCTCCATATTATCCAGGGATCTGGAAGCCATGACTGCCGGTACGGTGCAGCCAAAGCCCAGCAGCATGGGGATAAATGCCCTTCCAGATAACCCAAGCTTACCCATGATACCATCCATTATGTAAGCAACCCTCGCCATATAGCCGCTATCCTCCAGATACGCCAGAGCCAGGAATAATATGAAGATATTCGGCAGAAAGGTGAGGATTCCGCCTACGCCCGCGATGATACCGTCAACCACCAGCGAGGTAACAAAAGGGCCGGCATTCAATACCTGAAGCACAGTGAATACTCCTGAGGATACGGCACCCAGCACAACTTCAAATCCCCTCTTGATAAAGTCTCCGATTTGAAAGGTAAAGAAGAATACGAAAGCCATAATACCCAGGAAAATCGGCAATCCCAGATAGCGATGGGTCAAAAGCCGGTCAACCCGGTCAGTGGACACTGCACGGATATTTTTATTCACCAGGACTTTTTCCGTGATCTCTTCAATAAAATCATATTTTTGATTGATAATATCTTCTTCCAGGCTGTTCTTAACCACTCCCGGCAGCTCCGGCGGATATTTCGACATGACAGCCTCATCCAGCTCCAGCAGTTTAATAGCGTGCCATCGTATATTATGTACTTCTCCATATTTTTTACGAAGCAATCCGCTGATCTCATCAATCTTATCTTCAATATAATTACTGTACACCACAGGTATTTCATGATGGTCCTGTCTGTGTCTGAAATACATAACAGTATCCGGCTGTCCGTTCCCGGTATATCTGCCATGCTCTTTGCCGGCTTTATACTGCCGGCTTTGATGATTCTCCGGATTGTTATCCTGTACCCCGCTATAATGATGTACAACCGTATGCATCAGGATATCCAGGCCGGTCTTCTTACGTGCGGACACCGGTATCACCGGTATTCCCAGCAGGTCCGCCAGCCTGTGCAGGTCAATCTCCATTCCCCTCTCTTCTGCAATGTCCATCATATTAAGGGCGAGAACCACCGGTTTCCCAAGCTCAATGAGCTGCAGGGTAAGGTAAAGATTTCTCTCCAGATTGGAGGCATCCGCCACATTTACAATAATATCAACGCCGGAATCCAGGATATATTCCCTGGTTAACCGCTCCTCCATGGTATAAGAAGTAAGACTGTAAATTCCCGGAAGGTCAACCAGCTTAAAGCGATGACCGTGAAATTTCAACACACCTTCCTTCTTCTCCACGGTCACTCCCGGCCAATTGGCAACCTTTAGGCTTGCTCCGGTATATGCATTAAAAAGAGTGGTCTTGCCGCAGTTTGGATTGCCGACAAACCCTGCCTGAATTTCACCCTTCGCCATAATAAGCTCCATGTCCTTTCATCGTATTCTTCTATTTTCCGGTAAATCATTTATTTAAGAGTATATGACAGGTTATCTAAGGAATGATATACCGGTCCGCATGTATCGTCCCGGCGATTTTGCTGCCCAGTGCAAGTCTGCTGCCCCGTACCATGATAATTACAGATCCGTTTCTGTTGCGGTTTAAGACACGAATATGGGTTCCTCTGGTCAGACCCAGTGCTTCCAGCCGGCCCATGACCGCACGGTCAAGCTTCAGTGCTTTCACTGTACAGACACTGCCAATTGCAGCATCCTTTAATGTCATACTGTCCATCCTCTCCATATTGGGATTTATACATTTTATGTAGACATTTCCTTTATTGATTATTATCATTTATCTTCAATATGGCAGAAAAGCTTGTTTGCCAATAAAAAACTGCCAGCACAAGAGGCATTGGTAAAGTACTTCATACAGGCTCCTGTGTGCTGACAGTATATCATTTTATAATTTTAATGCACTAATCCGACTTATCATGTTCCTTCCGATTACGGTAGGAATAGACACATCCGCAATAATCCTGACGGTACAGGCCGTACTCCCTGGATAACTCGATGGAACGCTTATATCCGTTTTTCTTCTTAAAATCCGAGGGCAGGTAGAGGACCTTATATTGTCCGGCTATATACTCACCCAGCTCATTCAGCTTTTCCGCATTCTTATGGGGACTGATGGAGAGAGTTGTGGCAAAGTAATCAAAACCCCGCTCCTCCGCCAGCTTCGCCGCTTCCAAAAGGCGCAGCTCGTAGCAGACATAGCAGCGCCGGCCGCCCTCCGGCTCCTCCTCCAGACCCTTTACTTTGTCATAATACTTCTTAGGCTGATAATCCCCTTGAAGAAAGTGCACCTGTGACGGGAGAGGCATGGCCTTAATCAGCTGAATCTGTTCCTCCACTCTCCTATTATATTCCTTCTCCGGATGGATATTCGGATTATAATAAAAGATCGTGATATCAAAATACCGGGATAAATATTCTAAAACATAGCTGCTGCAGGGTGCACAGCAGCTATGAAGCAATAACCCCGGCCGGCGGTTTTCATCCTTTAACCTTTGTATTAATTTATCTAATTCCAGTTGATAATTCATATGCTACCTTTAATTTTTCTTAATTTGATTAATTCATCATTTAATCTTGTTAATTGATGACATTGACTGTTGACCTGCCGTATACGTTTCCTGTGCAAATCCCTTAATATTCTTTATTTGCTATATAGTCCCGAAGGAATATAAAGAGCTTCTCCATCTCTTCCTCGGTTCCAATGGTAACTCTCAGATAATTATCGATCCTCGGAAGCTTAAAATAACGGACATAGATATCCCGCTCCCGCAGAGCATTAAAAAGTTCTTCCGCTCCTATGCTCCTATGCGTAACAAAGAGGAAATTCGTTCCGGATTCCGGAAAATCAAAGCCCAGCTCCCGGAACTGTCCCTCTGCCTTCCTTCTGGTAGCTATGATCTTCTGATTGCACATCTGAAAATATTCCCTGTCCTTTACCGCTTCCACACCGGCAAGAATCGCCGTCTGGTTCAAAGTATAAGAATTAAAAGAATACTTCACATCATTCAGCGCCTTTATCAAAACAGGATTCCCCATTGCAAACCCGATCCGCATACCTGCCATGGAGCGGGATTTGGAGAAGGTCTGTACTACGATCAGGTTCTCATACTTCGGAATCAAAGCAATTGCCGAGCTTCCGCCAAAATCGATGTAAGCTTCGTCAATGATAACAATGGATTCCGGATTGTGAATCAGTATCTCTTCAATAACTGACAGATCTTCACAAACTGAGGTGGGCGCATTGGGATTCGCAATCACAATTCCCCCGTTTTCCTTATAATAATCCTCCTTAACAAGCTTAAAATTCACATCCAGAGGCTTTGTCTCATACGGAATGCGAAACAGGTCACACCATACCGGATAGAATGAATAAGTAATATCCGGAAATAAAATCGGACTTGCCGAATTGAAAAAGGTTAAAAAGGCCATGGCGAGAACATCATCAGAGCCAACACCTGCAAATACCTGATCCGCATCCAGATGATAAAAGGATGCCAGCTCCGTAACCAGCAGCTTTATGGCAGGATCCGGATATAGTCTCAGGGTATCCGGATCCAAACCATGGAGCACCCTTTGGACCCCCCGCGCCGGAGGATAAGGATTTTCATTGGTATTTAATTTAATCATCCCTTTTTTGTTCGGTTGTTCCCCCGGAACATAGGGTATTACCGTACGGATATTTTTTTTCCATGTCTTCATCTTCATGACCTCATATCTTTCTGAAGCCTGCATCCATCATACCGCAGGCTTACCGGTAATAATCAGAATATAATAAGCTTTAAAAGTGATACAGTAATCCGTGTCTGCAAAACTATTTCCTTTATCCGGCACAAAGATTACTTACACTTATATAACTCAAGATACTTGTACAACGCATAAGTTATCAGAAGTTGCATTCCAAACTTCTGATAAAAGGCGCCGTTTCTGCGCCGTGCATCTCGATTACAGGAACGTATTTTGTTCCTGTAATATATGTGTTACTTCCCATACTCCTCAGCCAGCTGCTTAAACTTAGGCAATGAACGTTCGATCATATGATAATCCACACAGTATGCGATGCGGAAGTATCCGGGGCATCCGAAGGAGGTACCGGGTACCAGAAGCAGGTTATATTTCTTAGCTGCTGCGGTGAAAGCCCTGTCATCCTCCTCCAATGCCTTTACAAAGAGATAAAAGGCTCCTTGGGGCTTCACACATTCATAACCGTAGGAAATCAGATTATTATACAGCAATTCCCTGTTGCGGTTATAGATCTCTACTTCAACCTTGGAATCCAGGCATTTCGCAACTGCCCGCTGGATTAGAGAGGGCGCGTTTACAAATCCCAGAATACGGGTAGCAACATTGGCAGCCTCAGTAATCAATTGGAACTCCTCCGCTTCCTTCGGTATCACAAGATATCCGATACGCTCACCGGGAAGAGAGAGAGATTTACTGAAGGAATAACCTACGACGGTATTCCTGTAATATTTGGTAAGGTAAGGGACCTCCGCACCGTCATATGCCAGCTCCCGGTAAGGTTCGTCCGCTATCAGGTAGATGGAGATGCCGTATTCTTTCTGCTTCCTCTCCATAATTGCGGCCAGCTCCTGAATCGTCTCCTCAGAGTATACGACACCTGTAGGATTATTGGGAGTATTTACAATGACAGCTTTGGTCCTGTTCGTGATCTTTTGCTCAAACTCCGCAAGATTCGGCTGAAAATCTACCGTATCAGGCGCTACAATGATTAATTGGCCGTCAAAATTATTAACATAATTACGATATTCACCAAAGAAAGGGGCAAAGGTGATTACCTCGTCTCCGGGATTAAGAAGCGTCTTAAGGATAACATTCAATCCGCCGGCTGCTCCTACCGTCATGACAATATTCTCATGGTCAAAGTGCGTACCATACTCCTTATTGATATGTTCGGCGATGCTTTCTCTGACATCCTCATATCCGGAATTATTCATATATCCATGGACCAGATTAGGACTTTCATGGGTTATTACCTCTACCAGAGCTTCCTTAATTTTTGCAGGAGGCTCCACACTGGGATTACCCAGGCTGAAGTCATATACATTCTCCGCACCATAGATTCCCGCCAGACGTTTCCCTTCCTCAAACATTGCCCGTATTATTGAACTGTTTTTCACCAGTCCTATCATCTTTTCTGAAATCATCGTATCCCTCTTTTCCGGCAAAGTACCGTTAAATTTTGCCCTAAAGTATAGCATACTATCGCATCTATCGCAATACCCCCTGATAAAAGAGCCGGCACATTCTATGCCGGCTCAGGATAATAATATATAACGTCAAAATATAATTCAGGTTTATCGAAAACGGATATCCAGATAAGACTTTACGATCTCTACGCATTTCTGGAAGCCTAAATTGCTGCTGTTCAGGCAGAGATCATAATTCTTGGCATCCTCCCAGTTACGTCCCGTGTAATATTTGTAATAATCCGCTCTGTGCTTGTCGATCTGTAATATCTGCTTCTCGATATCCTTCTCCGGATTGCCCGTCATCTCCTTTAAGGTATTAATACAATCCTTTAACGGAGCATGAACAAATACACGGACCACATTCGGATAATCCTTCAGGATGAAGTCGCCGCAGCGGCCGATGATAATACAGGATTCCGTATCAGCCAGTTCTTTGATTATTTTTGCCTGGTAATTGAATAAGTTATCGTTGGATACAAAATCATCACTGTCCGGCGGTATCAGCTCACCCTTGTATATATTACGGGCCACGGTAAATAGCTTACTCTTTTTCAGCTTCTCATCCGCCTTGGCGAATAACTGCTCATTGATACCACTGTCATCGGAAGCCAGCCGGAGAAGGTCCCTGTCATAATAGGGAATTCCCAATTCCTCCGAAAGCATCCTGCCGATGGTTCTGCCGCCGCTGCCATAGCCTCTCGCAATTGTTATTACATACTTATCCATAGAATTACCTCCAGTATGATGTAATTTTTATTGTACCATATCCGCAAGCTCATATGATGACGATCCTTCGCATCGATGATG
>JAFADH010000015.1 GCA_023424995.1 Bacillota bacterium
CCCATTCCGGTGAGGAGGTATCCTTTGCCTGGGATTATCCCTATGATGATTATTTTACCTATAAGGGCGGTCTCAACGGAGATCTTCAGGAGGAGCCCTTTCCCCATATGCGTGACGTAAGGCGTCATGGGCAGGATGTACTCCTGACCCTGACTATCGATCCCCATGTCAGTGACGCCCATCTGATTGCCATCGCCAAAGATTTGACTACCTTTGGCCGCATGTGTCTTCGCATTAACCACGAGGCGACCGGTGACTGGTTTTCCTTTACTAAACGCAGCACTTACCAGGAGGTGGCGGATTTCTTCGTCCGCTTCCATGGGATCATCAAGGAGCATGCACCCAATGTCCGGACCATCCTCTGCATCGGCGGTATTGAACACCTGGAGAAGGAGGAGATGGAGAAGGAAGCGGAATTCACGGAGGCGGTCCGCCATACGGATATCTGGTCCGTAGATAAGTACATGGCCCTGCACTGGGGTTGGCCCTATGATGTGGCGGAACGCGGCGGAAGCACCCACCGGAGGGATACGGTGGAGAAGACCTATGAGCTCACCAGGCGCAGCTATGAGCGTTTCCGCTATCTGTGCGGCGGCGCGAAAAAGCCCATGGTGATGTCCGAGTTCAATGCGGACGGTGATGTGACCGGACCCTATGACCAGGTTAAGATGATTCGGGAATTCTGTGATATGTTAAAAAGAGAACCGGCGGAATGGTTTAACGGCTTCACCTTCTACCAGTTCAGGGACGATGGACGCCTTGGACTTGAGATCACCGATCCGAATAATAAGGAAGTTGGAATTGAACAGCCCGCACTTAAGGCATATAAGGATATTATCCATGAGGATTATTTCTACCCGTGCTTTACCGATGCCGGGAAAGCCGATTTTCCGGTAACCCTTCGCTGGGGCAGCTTCGAGGATTCCACCGGCTTATCCGTCCCTCTTTATTTTGAGCAGGAGCCTGTCTTTGCGGAAGCGGTCTTTGACGAGAATACCGGGGGTTTGAATCTTATGCTGGAATTGAACGGACACTGGTTCTATAAAGCCCCGGGTGTAAAGACCATAGATTTTATGCCGGCCTTCTTTGAGAAACCTGTTACCGATGCCGGCAGCCTGACCCTTAAGATATTCGCTCCTCCCGCTTCCGGTGAGAATGACCCCTCCCAGGGCAGTGATTGGCAGGAGAATTACTATACTGTTATTGAAAAACTGCCTGAGATCCGGCTTCGTTTTGAACCAATTGAGTTATAAACAGAATGATATTTATATTAAAAAAGTACATTTATAATAAAGGAATAGTCTTTCATCCGCTTTGTGATGGAAGACTATTCCTTTATCCGGTCATTCTAGTTCATATATATCGTAGATATACTCTGCCCCATATATATCGTAGATATACTCTGCCCCATATATATCCTATCCTGTATACGATTCTATCCTATATATAATTCTACCTCATATATGATTTTACCTCATATGTAATTCTACCCCATATATGATTCTACCCCATATATAATTCTACCCCATATATGGTTCTACCTCATATATGATTCTACCTCATATATGATTCTACCCCATATATGATTCTACCTCATATATGATTCTACCTCATATATGATTCTACCCTATATATGGTCCTACCCTATATATAATTCTGTCCCATATATTCCGCTGATAAAGGCTTATATCACTCCCCTGCCGATATATCTATCCGAAATCCCGGTGCCGGCAGCCCTGCTTCATTATAAAAGTTAATATTTTCCGGATTGCTGCACCACGCATATCTTACCGATACGGGACATTCCACCGCATCACAGGTGACCGTTACATAATCACCTTTTCGTATTGCGGCGGCACTATAATAGATGCCATCCTTCCCTGCCAGCTCAAAATTATTCAGGCGGCATTCTATCCCTGTTTGCTCCAGGAAACGGAAGCGGACATGCACCTCATATGCTTTATTATTTATACTGCTATTATCTATACTTCTATTATCTATACTGCTTTTGTCTATATCACTTTTATCTATATCGCTATTATCTATATTACTTTTATCTATATTACCTTTATTTGCACTGCCTTTTTCATCTACGTTATCCGTTTTACCTTCGCTGCCTTTTTCATCTATATTATCGGTTTTACCTTCGCTGCCTTTTTTATCTATTCTATCCGTATTGCCTTCGCTGCCTTTATACCCCATTTCATCCTTATTATGAATGCCGCCTGCTTCTTCCTGCTTATGGTCAGAATTACGATTGCCCCTTAGATTGCCCAGGTTAACCTGAATATTGCCACCGGCAGCCAGCTGTGCATATTCCGGTAAAGGCCCGCTATATATTATATCCTCATTATAAATAATACTTCTGGCAGCTCTGGAAAGACGTATTCCGACTTCCTTCTTATTCTGAGGATGCAGGTCGTTATATTCACCGATATCAAGGGTAACTGCCATGGCAGTCTTCCCCATGGTCAGCCCCTGCCTCTGCTGTTCCCTAAGTTCGGCCCAGCCCGTATCCTCCCAGGTATTCAGGGGTTCCCGGTAGTTCGCCAGCTGTACGTACAGGAAAGGCACCTCCCAGCCATACAGTGCTCTCCAGTCGGCAACCAGATCCGCGGCCTTCCTTGCATAGTCCGCCGGTTCATGGGTATTGCTCTCCCCTTGATACCAGAGGATGCCTTTGATTGGAACCCTGGAGAAGGGGACTGCTACCGTATGGTAAAGTCCTGTAGGAAGATCGTGGGGATGGATCACCTCCGGTATGGGATTATCCGCCTTCGCGCCGATCCGGTAATACCAGTCCCCCTCCAGGTTATACTTCATTCCGCCGCAGAAGAGGTGGTAAGGCTTACCCTTAATGGTGCCGCCGTTGCCGGTATTTATGACTATACGCACCGTGACCAGGTTCTTGCCCTTTCTTAAGATGCCTTTCGGGATCGTATATTTACGGGGCGGGTACCTGTATTCCGTTCTTCCGATCAGCTCACCGTTAATCCATACCCGGTCCGAATCAATGATGCTTCCCATATAGATACAGGCATCCTCTCCCCCAGGCTCCTCTTTAAGATATACTTCCCGGCACAGATAGACAGAACCGCAGAAGCTTTTACAGCCATAATCAGATCCCAGGGACGGAACCCTGCATATATCCCAGTTCCAATAATCCCAGGGAATGTCCGGATTCTGCTGAGTCCGGTCTTCCTGTATGGCAGGCAGGTATTTCTTCTCCTTTTCCTCCAGCCGGCGCAGCCATTCCTCCTGGCGCTTTTGCTGTTCTTCCTGGAAGAAATTAAAACACACCGGATTCTTAAACCGGTTGATTTTGTCCTCATAGTCTTCATACCGGCGGAGGGTCTCAGGCTTCATCCAGGCCTCAATCCTGCTGCCGCCCACAGCGGTCAGTATTAATCCGACGGGAACCTGCTGATGCTCCCTGATCTCCTTAGCAAAGAAATAGCCCAGGGCACTGAACCCAAGGAGCTCTTCTCCGGCAGCCCGGATCCATACCGAAGCCGCCATATACTCCTCCGGTTCCGCATAATTATAGGTCCTGGGCGCCTGATACTGCCGTATGAAGGGCTCACAGGCCGCTGCAAGCTCCTCCCCGGACACATCCATGACTCTGCGCAGGGGGAGCTCCATATTGGATTGTCCGGCCAGAAGGAATACGTCTCCGAACAGGATATCCGTAATGGTGACCGTACCGCTGCCGGTTACCGTAATGGTACAGGGACCCCCTGCCGGAACCGGCGGCAGCTCAATATAAAAACGCTGCTTCTCATCCACTCTGCCGCTGTATCCGGTTCCCATAAAGCTTACCGTCACCGCATCGGCCAGGGTTTCCGTTCCATAGATGAGATTTATTGCATCCCGCTGCATAACCATTCCGTCACACAAGACCGGAGCCAGGCTTAATCCCTCTGCACTCATCCGTAATTCCCCCAATCCATCCATAATGGATACTAAGCTCCATGTACGGTATTGATTATCCCAGACGGATAATAAATCCCTTCCATTGAAGCATGCTTCCATATATAATCAGATCTATCCTCCATGTGCCGCACACGGCAATTAAAATATCAATCTTCCATGAGCATCCGGAATCCCGGTCTTCCGGTAAAAATAGGAATTGATCACATCCCGCCACTCCCTGGCATGGGCCGCCTGGTGCTTCAGCCGGTCTTCAACCCTGAAATAGGCTTCCTTCTCCACCAGCCCCTCCAATTCCTTCCACATAGCAAGGAACTGTGCCGCTTCTTCGGCACCCTCAAAATGGGTGTCATAGATGTGCTGGAGCACGGTCTTGCCGGAAGACAGAACATAATTATATTCCAGCCGGTGGAAGAACAGAATAAGCTCTTCGGGGCAGGTCTTAACATCCGCATAGACGGAAGCCAGGGGTTCATTGTACTGGCTGCAGTAGCCGGTACCGTTTGCAGTCCGGTCCACGCCCAGGGCTTTGTGGTCAGCCTTGTGATAGGTTCCCCATTTATCATATTCATAGCCGTCAACATCCGGCCCGTAATGGGAGCCCGGTTTTACCATCCAGCCGATTCCAAGGGGAGAGGTATATTTTTCATAGGCCGGCCAGGACATCATTAATATCTTTAAAATAGCAGCATGAACCCTGGTATCCGCTCCGAAGGTCTGGGTAATCCATTCCTCTGCGATCTCTTCCGCCGCCAGTGCGGTATCAAAGGCGAGTCTGCCAAAGCCGTAGAGATTGGCCGCTGCCAGGTCATGTCCGGTCCAGTTGGCATCATTGCCCGTATTCGCAACCGCCGCCATTCCGCAGTTTTGACTGCCATAGGTCCGGCCGCTCACGATCTGCGCAACGGTATCCTGAGCTTTCCCGCAGCAGGTATGGAAATCAAGAATCTCCTTAAACCAGGGAATCAGATAGCATACATGACGCTGCTGCCCGGTATATTCTTGGGCCAGCTGTACCTCCAATATCATATTCGTCTTCTTTAGACCGCCGAACAGGGGAGATACGGGTTCCCGCACCTGGAAATCCATGGGGCCGTTCTTGATCTGCAATATTACATTATCTGCGAACTCACCGTCCAAAGGCATAAAATTATCATATGCCGCCCTTGCACGGTCCATCCTTAAATCTCTCCAATCCTGCTGGCAGTCATATACAAAGCAGCGCCAGATGATAAGTCCTTCATATGGCCTGACTGCTTCCGCAAGGGTATTGGCACCGTCTGCCTGTGACCTGTCATACGTATAAGGTCCGGGTCTTCCTTCCGAATCGGCTTTCACCAGGAAGCCTCCAAAGCCGGGGAGATTCTCCCATACTTCCTTTGCCTTATCTCTCCACCAGCCGCGGACCGAGTCATCACAGGGATCCGCCGTAGCAAGTCCGCCGATATCCATCGGCGCGGCAAAATCAACACTCAAAAACAGCTTAATTCCATACGAAGCAAATAGATCCAGCATGCTGCGGAGCTTATCATAATACTGGTCCGATATCAGCCTGGGAGCCATCCCTCTGACGTTCACATTGTTGATAACAACCCCGTTGATACCAATGGAAGCTATCATCCTTGCATACGCCTCCGTACGGTCACTGATCAACAGCTCATTATCCTTGAAGAAGAAGGAGCGGCCGGAATAACCCCGTTCAATATGCCCTTCGATATTATCCCAGTGATTGAGCATTCTCAGGGGATTATACGGCGCCTTCTCCTCGGAATAGGAAAAAAAGTCATAATCCGTTACCTGTTTCAGCTGCAGATTTCTAATCAGGGCAAATACTCCGTACAGGAGTCCGGCATCCGAAGCCGCCGAAATAGTACATTTTCCGCCTGTGCACTCCAAACGGTATCCTTCCGGGCTTTGTTTCCCTGAAAATTCACCCCCGGTTTTCTCCCGTGATGCACAATCCGTTACTTTATCCAGCTGCAGCAGGATAGAAGCTCCGGATCTGTTATATTCATCAAGGCCGGCTGCCACATGAATGCTTCGGTTATAGAGGGAACGAAAAGCCCGGGACAGTTCCTTCACAGCCTTCTCTATCACCGTTCCGTCTAATTCATGGTAAACAGCCACTTCCGATTCATTCGCGGCTGACAGTCTTTGATATTGAAGCCAACAGCTCGTATAATTCATATTAATCTCCCCTATGTTTAATTATAGCCTCTCATTATGCTGATTTGGTCCATGCCGGTTATATGGTAATCACCTATGCCCTAACTGTCATCTCCAGCGGCCTTTGGCCGTACAGCAGTACACTTCTCTTATCCGGTGCGGATCCGCCCGTATAGACGGTGAATTGTGTCTCAGGCACGAAGGCCTGCCCATTCTCATCATAGAGCGCAAAGGCTTCGTACGGAAGATGCAGGGTCACCTTCTTCTCCTCTGCCGGTCGTAAAGCCACCTTTGTAAAGGCTTTCAACTGGGCATTGGGCGCATCCTCATAGTCTGCCCTGATATATACCTGTACGGTTTCCCTTCCGGCCAAGCTGCCGGTGTTCTTAACCGTTACCGTTACATCAATTCCGTCCGCTCCTATCACATCACTGCTGCCGGTCAGACCGGAGAATTCAAACTGCGTATAGGACAGTCCGTATCCAAATGGGAACAAAGCCTCCTGCTTCATATAACGGTAGGTTCTGTTCTTCATGGAATAATCCGTGAATTCCGGCAATTCCTCCGTGGTGCGGTAGAAGGTGACAGGAAGCTTGCCCTCCGGAACGCACTCTCCAAAGATCATCTCTGCGATGGCGCGTCCTCCCTGTGCACCGGGATACCATCCCTGGATGATGGCCGGGATATGCTCCTCCGCCCAGTTGACTGCCAGGGCACTCCCGGAAAGCAATACCAGAATTACCGGCTTGCCGCTTTCACAGATGGTCTTAAGAACCTCCTCCTGAAGTCCGGGAAGCTTAAGATCCGGCTTGTCGCCGCTGGCATAGGCATTGCCCTGGTCTCCTTCTTCCCCTTCCAGTCCGGAGTCGAGTCCCATACAGGCGATGATGACATCACTTGCCCTGCATACCCCCTTTACCTCTGATATGCGGTCATTCTCTATACTTAAGCCTCCGACCTTATTCTTAAAGAGATGGCAGCCTTCCGAAGCCATGATTCTGACTTCATCTCCCAGATAATCCTGAAGTCCCTCCAATACGGTAACATATCGGGAGGCGGTCCCTTCGTAATTGCCCTGAAGCGCCCTCCTGGAGTTGGCATTGGGTCCGATGACACCGATTGTTTTCAGCTCCGATTTCTTAAGAGGCAGCAGCCGGTCCTGATTCTTAAGCAATACCAGGCTTCTTCTTGCAACGGACAGGTTCAGCTCACGCATCTCTCTGGAGTCCACAACATCATATGGTATTTTATTATAAGGAACCTTATGAGGTTCATCAAATAATCCAAGCTTCATTCTGGTGGTGAATAATCTGGTAACCGCGGCATCGATCTGCTCTTCCCTGATCAGGCCCTGTTTCACTGCCTCTTCCAGATAGATGAAGATATCACCGCAATTAATATCGCAGCCGTTCTCTACTGCCAGGGATACGGATTCCACCGGTCCCCGGGTCACTCCGTGGTGCATATGGAAATCCTTGATTGCCCAGCAATCGGATACCACATGCCCATCAAAGCCCCAGCCGCCTCTTAATATATCCTTCAACAGCAGCTTGCTGCCGCAGCAGGGCTCTCCGTTGGTCCGGTTGTATGCTCCCATGACGGCTTCTACTTTCGCTTCCTCTACCAGTGCCTTGAATGCAGGAAGATAGGTTTCATGCAGATCCTTTAAGGAAACCTCGGCATTAAAGCTGTGCCTTACATCCTCCGGTCCGGAATGAACCGCATAATGCTTGGCACAGGCCGCTGCCTTCATATAATTCTCGTCATGCCCCTGCAGGCCTTCCACAAAGCGGATTCCAAGCCTTGAAGTCAGATAAGGGTCCTCTCCGAAGGTTTCATGGCCTCTCCCCCATCTGGGATCGCGGAAGATGTTAACATTGGGAGCCCAGAAGGTCAGTCCTTTATATATATCCGTATCACCAAACTCCTGCTGCATGTTGAACTTGGCACGTGCTTCCGTAGCAATGGCATCTCCCACCGTCTCCATCATCTCTTCGTCAAAGGCTGCCGCCATGCCGATTGCCTGCGGAAACATCGTAGCGATACCGGCTCTGGCCACCCCATGCAGACCTTCGTTCCACCAGTTGTATGCTTTCACATCCAGCCGTTCTATGCCGGGTGCCTTGTGCAGCATCTGAAATACCTTCTCCTCCAGAGTCATCCGGGCTACCAGTTCCCTGGCACGTTCTTTAAATTCCGCAATCTTCTCCCTGTTACGTATCATCTCAACCATCGAAATAAACCTCTATTCCTTCAAATTTGTCACTTGTATATCCACTATTCACAGCTTAACGATATTATGAACAATATCTTTGCAATGTGCTTCTTACTGCTCCCGGTCCTGTCAGCATCTGACCAAGCATATCCTTGATCTTGTCTGCCAGACCGCAGGAGAACAGATCAATGCCGAATATGGTCCGGTCCTTAAGAATCTCATCAACGCCTGCCGCATCGGTTAATCCCTTACCCGGCTCTATCCCCTGCAGATAACCCGTAAGCTCCGTCATTCTCGGATCCGGGCTTAATTCAAACCGTTCTCCGTCATCACCGATGCCGGTAAGATATCTCAGCCAGCCGGCAAAGACAAGGGGTATCATGGTAAGTTCCCGGATATCAAGCTCCGGTTCTGCCAGATAAGCTTTTAATGTATTACCGTAGCGTACCGGTATCTTCTGGGAGGTATCGGAAGCGATCCTCTGGGGAGTATCCGGCATGAATACATTGGGAAAGCGTTTCGTGAGAACATCGGTCAGGAACTGCTCGGGTTTTAATATTCCGGGATCGGCAGCCACCGGCAGCCCTTCCTTAAAGCCCAGCTCCCATACCAGCTTCTTAAGCAGCTTATCCTTCATCTCTTCATGGATCGTCCTATACCCTAACAGGCATCCATAGACAGCAAGCGCCGTATGCAGCGGATTCAGGCAGGTACCCACCTTCATCCGTTCCGTCTTATCCACTGTCTCCCTATCGGCAAATAATATTCCTGCCGCCTCCAGTCCGGGTCTTCCTCCCGGGAAGGTATCTTCGACCACCAGATACTCGGATTCTTCCGCATTCACAAAAGGTGCGGTATAGGTACGGAATTCCGTGATAATCTGCTCCGTATCCTCAAAGCCGTCCTTTTCCAAAAGCTCCTTCACCGTAAGGTCCGGTCTGGGCGTTATCTTATCTATCATGGACCAGGGGAAGGCTACCTTCGTCTCATCCTGCAGATAATCCAGAAAGCCTTCCTCCGCTTTTCCTTCCGCAGCCAGGTCCGCCGCATGCCGCAAGACGGCCTTGGATAACAGCTCCCCGTTATGGGCACAGTTATCCAGACTCAGCAGCGCGATTGGATATGCTCCGCAGCGGTACCGTTCCAGGCACAGCTCCGCAAGCTTTCGCATCAGCGGCCCCGCATACCCCTTCTCCGTTATGGTAAAGCTGGCTATCTGGACCGAGGGCATGCGAAACAGCTCCTGCATCCGTTCAGTCCGGGTCACTGCTTCCGTTACGCTGCCTATTACCTGTTTTTCCACATTGCCGTCACTCTTTAAGGTGACCAGCAGGCTTAAACAGTCATAGGGTTCATAGGCGCGGAAGATTAATTCCTTATCAAAATCCTCGCATACTATGATTCCCTTCCCGCTTAGCCCCTGCTCTATTAATCTATCCATAGCAGCTGCCATCAATGCACGGAATATATTGCCCGCGCCGAAATGCAGCCATACCGGAGCCTCGGCAGTGCGCGCCTTAACCGCCTCCCTGTCATAGGCAGGTATCCGGTAATCCTTGCTCCAGGCCTCTCTGTTACTCCAGGCTTCCTTTAATCTCATACCTTACCTCCATATATTATTGAAAATATTCAGGATATTTTGCCATAATCTCATTCTGGTCCAATTTATATCTGGACAGATGCTTTATGATTATCTCACCGGCCAGCGTCTTATTCCCGGATTTAATTGCCTCCACCACTGCCTTATGGTCTTCGATGATCTTAAGCTCCTTAACGGAGAACAGGCTCAGGGCACGGATACGGTTAAAATGTCCCTGTGTCGCTTCCAGCAGATAATAGATCCGTTCCTTATGGCTCATCACAAAGAGTGCCCTGTGAAACTCGTTATCCAGTTCCAGGATCTTCTCCGGTGATTTATTATGCATATAGAATTCCTGAAGCTGTATGTTCCTCTCCAGCTCCAGAATATTCTCCGGAAGAACACAATCGCAAAGCTCCTCCACCACTGCCTTCTCCAGGATCTTGCGAAGGAATACCATCTCATTCACAATATCAAAATCAATGTGGGAAATGATAATTCCCCTCTGCGGATATACCTCAATCAGTTTGTTCTTCTGCAGCTCCTGCAGGGCTTCTCTGACCGGCGTCCTGCTAAGGCCCAGCTCCTTGGCCAGCTCGTTCTCACTGACTGCGGTTCCGGGCTTTAACTGCATGGCTTCAATATTGGCCCGTAACTGCCGCAGGGCATATTCCCTTGCATTCTCTCTGGCTTCTTTCTTGGTAATAATCATATCCTCATCCTCTTATCCTTCATATCCATGTGATGCTCTCCGGGTATTCTTCACTTCAAATACCTTCCGTTCAGTGACCTGCCGGCATTCTTTCCCGGGAATTCTTATGAACGGCCTCCCATAATCCCAGCAGATAATTTGATCCGATCGCCCTGTCATAAAGGCCGTATCCCGGTCTTGCCTGTTCCCCCCAGATCATTCTGCCATGATCCGACCGGATATAGCCGTCAAAACCGTTATCATGAAAAGCCTTAACCACCTGATACATATCCAGATCGCCGCATGGGCTGTAGTGTGCCGATTCGGTGAATACCAGCTTGGAGGAATGCCTGATATTACGGATATGGGCAAAATGAATCCGTCCCTGGGAAGCAAACTCACTCACAATCCCCGGGATATCATTATCCAGGTTGGCTCCCAGGGAACCCGTGCACAGGGTCAGTCCATTATAGGAACTGGGATTTAAGGCCAGGAATTTGCGGATATTCTCCGCACTGTTAATTACCTTGGGAAGGCCATAGATTGAAAACGGCGGATCATCCGGATGGATCGCCATCTTCACATCATATTGTTCCGCGTAAGGGATCACCCGGTCAAGAAAATACTTCATGTTCTCCCAATACTCTTCCGCGGTCATCTTCTGGTAAAAAAGGATATCCTCACCCATGATGCTGAGCCGCTCAGGCTCCCAGCCGGGGAGATAATACCCGTTGGAGCTGTTTAACATCTCTTCGGCGATAGAGGCGGGATTCATCTTCAAGATTATCTCATGATCATATGCCAGGGCGGTGCTTCCGTCGTCAAGCGGCTGGGCAAGATCGCTTCGTAACCAGTCCATGACCGGCATGAAATTGTAGCACAGACATTTCACACCTATTTTGGAGAGGTTCTCCAAAGTCTTTATGTAATTACCGATATACCGGTCTCTGGCGAGCAGCCCTTTCTTGATATCCTCATGAATATTAACACTTTCAATCACCTCCAGCTCAAGGCCGGCAGCATTAACCTCCTGCTTCAGAGCCTCCAGCCGCTCCAAAGGCCATACTTCTCCAACCGGTATGTCCGATATCATGGTCGCTACTCCGGTTATACCGGGTATCTGCCGGATCTGTTCCAGAGTAACACTGTCCTCACCGCCGGAAAACCATCGAATAATCATCTTCATTTATATAAACCTCCATTTTATGATACTTGTGAATCGCATCCTGTAACTATCCAATAATTACAGCAGGCCGGGGCATAAAAAACATGCGGGTTGTCAGGACCGCCGCAATTGAATGGCCATAAAATTGTTATTTTTCACACTGCCTCTCTTAACTTGTATACTAGTATATTAACATTCTTCTGCCGCTTTGTTAATCAGAAAAAACCAACAAAAAATTTTATATTTTTTGTTGGTTTTTACACATAACCCTTATTTACTTTATAACAGGCTCATTAACCTGCATTTTCACTCATGCTATCTCCGGCAGGATGATTATGCCGCTGCTTTGTTATCTCTTCTGCCTTAGCTAAAGCATCGTCAATATTCCCGCAGAAATTCTCCGCTCCGATCTCCTCATCAAAGCCGGCCTTCTGCATCACCCGAAGGGGCTGTTCATTCACATGGGACAAAATCAGGGTAATATGCTTCTTACTGCAGGACTTCCATACATTCCGCAAGGCCAGGAGAGCATTCACATCCATGGCAGGGACACTTCTCATGCGCAGAATTAATACCTTCACATGATCCAGGGATATATTGGCAAACCGGTCTGCCGCACCGAAGAACATGGGTCCGCTGATCTCATAGACCATGGTATGCCTGGGAAGCTTCTTAAGCCGGATTGAATCCGGATCATTCATATCCTCCTCCGGGCCTTCTTCAATATCCCTCCAGCGCTGGACATCAGTGACATCAGACATCCGCTTGACAAAAAGAACGGCAGCCGTTAAGAGGCCGATTTCTATGGCAACCACCAGATCAAAGATCACCGTAAGGGCACAGGTAGCAATTAATACGAGCATATCGCTTTTGGGAGATTTCTTAAGCAGCTGGAGGAACTCTCTCCATTCACTCATATTATATGCCACCATGAACAGAATCGCTGCGATGGCAGGCATGGGGATCAATGCCGCATATGGCATAAGTACCACTAATATAAGCAGCAGGACTATGGCATGCACCATGCCGGCAACGGGGGTACGCCCGCCGTTCTTCACATTGGCTGCGGTCCTCGCAATGGCTCCGGTAGCAGGGATTCCCCCGAACAGGCTGGAGCAGATATTGCCTGCCCCCTGTGCGATCAGCTCCATGTTGGAACGGTGCCTGCTGCCGATCATGCCGTCTGCCACCACACAGGACAGCAGAGATTCCACCCCCGCCAGGATAGCTATGGTGATGGCATCCGGTACCAGATTCCGGATCATGGTAAGATTCATGGCCGGAACCGTAACTGCGGGCAGCTTTGCGGAGATCTCGTAGAGACTGCCGATGGTGTTAACCTCCATGCGGAATATCTCAACAACTGCCGCAGTAACTACAACCGCAATCAGTGAGCCCGGTATTTTATTATTAATTTTAGGCCAGCAGATCAAAATCAAAAGTGAGATGGCACCGATAAGGAGAGCCCAGGGATTCAAGGTCGTGATGCTTTCAAAGCAGGCAAGCAGCTTTTCAAGGGTCTCTACAGGTTTGGTGTGATAGGTAAGTCCCAGAAAATCTTTGATCTGTCCGATGAAAATAGTAATTGCAATACCTAAGGTAAAACCGGCGGTAATCGTATATGGGATATATTTTAATAATCTTCCGAACTTCAGTAATCCCATTATGATTAACATAATACCTGCCATAATTGTAGCAAGCGCCAGACCCTCCATCCCCTGTCTGGCTACAATTCCCGCAACGATTGTTGCAAATGCCGCCGTGGGTCCCGAGATCTGGACCCTGCTGCCCCCTAAGAAGGATATTACAAAGCCTGCTACAATAGCCGTATACAGGCCTCTCTCAGGAGTAACTCCCGATGCCAGTGCCAATGCGATGGACAGGGGTAAGGCGATAATCGCTACGATCAGTCCTGCTGCCAAATCCTTGGCAAATTGTTGTTTCGTGTACGTCTTCATCACCGAAAACAACTTTGGTTTTAGTTTTTCCATTTCACTTCTGCCTCCGTCTTGCTTCCCTATAAATACAGATTTCTACACAAAAATATAATTCTTTTCATAAAATTACAATCATAAATGATATACTTGTTTTTCATTTTTTGCAAGCAGATTATAGAATGAATCTGTACTAAAATTACGGATTATGATCCTGCTGCCCCTGCCCCCTAAGGTTTATCCAATCTTACCAGTAATTCCACATGGAAAAATTATTTTAATGTGTTACAATAAGATAGAAGCGTATGTAAATGTTTTACTTATCTTGGAGGTTGTTTGATGAGACGCACCGTATTGATTATATTGTCCTGCCTTATTATCATAGCAGGCGGGCTGATAGGATATCATTATTTAAATAAAGAGACTGCCGAACTGTCCTACCCCTCTTTCCTGTCTGCTGTGGAGCAAGGACAGGTGGAGGAAGTAATACTGGAGGAGGACGGAGAAAGTTTTCAGGCGATACTTAAGAATTCTTCGGACAACCTGTTATATATCGTTCCTAATCCCAAGACAGAGGATTTTACGGAATATCTGCTGTTAAATAACATCAAAGTAGCTTACGGGAATAACAGCGCTGTCGCCACCTTCGGAAAGGTATTGCTTCTTCTGGGTGTGGCGGCAGGCGTATTCTGGTTTGTCCGTAATGGCAATAATGCCAACAGTCTTATACAGAATGCCAATAAAAAGAAGAAAATCCCTGCTTCCCAGGTAACCCTGTCGCAGGTTGCCGGTAATACGGAAGCCAAAAGCATGGTAGAGGATATCATTTCCTTTATTAAGGATCCGGATAAATATGCCTCGGTGGGCGCCCGGATGCCAAAGGGCCTTCTCCTGTACGGACCTCCCGGAACCGGCAAGACACTGATGGCAAAAGCGATTGCAGGAGAAGCCAACGTCCCCTTCTATGCCATGAGCGGCTCTGATTTCGTTCAGATGTATGTGGGTGTGGGCGCCAGCCGTATCCGTAACCTGTTCAATAAGGCAAAGAAGAGTGAAAAGGCTGTTATCTTCATCGATGAGATTGATGCCATCGGCAAGAAAAGGGCAAGAAACACTTCAGCCAGCAACGATGAACGTGACCAGACCCTGAATGCACTCCTAACGGAGATGTCGGGCTTCCACGAGAACCAGGGCATCATCGTGATCGGCGCCACCAACCGTCTGGATACTCTGGACGAAGCGCTGCTGCGTCCGGGCCGTTTTGACCGCCATATCGAGATCGGTCTGCCCGATGTCAATGCGCGAAAGCAGATCCTCTCCCTGTATGCCGGGAAAAAGCCGCTCTCGGAGGATGCGGATCTGGAGGAGCTGGCAAGGTCCACCGTATATTTCAGCGGAGCCATGCTGGAGAACCTGCTGAATGAGGCAGCCATCAATGCCGCCAATGAGAGGGAACCGGTGATCCGCAAGGAGCACATCGATAAGGCCTTCTATACCGTAATCGCCGGCGCCGCCAAGACGGACCGCAGCTATATCACCGACCTGGACCGCAGGATTACGGCATATCATGAGGCAGGCCATGCACTGGCCACCACACTTTTGCTGCCGGAGCATTTCATCTCCAAGGTGACCATTATTCCCAGCGTCCGGGGAGCTGGCGGCTTTAACTTAAGCATCCCGAAGGACACCATGTTCCAGACCCAGCGTCAGCTTAAGTCCAATGTCCAGGTGCTGCTGGCAGGAAGAGCTGCGGAAGAGCTGATCTTTGGTGCCGAGGAGGTCACCACGGGGGCAAGCAATGATATACAGAAGGCTTCACAGCTTCTGGTGGATTATATCAATAAATTCGGCATGGATTCCGATATGGGCTTATTCAGTATGGAGGTTCTGGGGGAGAGTCATGACAACCAGCTGATCTCAAAATGCCGTACCATGATGAATGACCTGTATGAGGATACCAGAAAGCTGCTGCAGGACAACATGGCTCTGCTTGAGAATATTACCTCAGAGCTGCTTATAAGGGAATCCTTAAGCGGTCAGGATATTGAACGCATCTGTGCGTAACCGGAAGACGGGAGGAGCGAAACCGCTCCTCCCGTCTTCTTATCTCTATATATCATTTCGTAATGCCATGTGATATTATTTCTGTTTCCCTGTATGACGTATGCCGGCCGTATTAACTTATCCTGTCCCGGCTTTACATATTACTCAAGGTAGAAATACTGCTGTAATTTTTCCTGCTTGTCCAGTGCGGCATTATAACCGATATATTTATACTCCTTGATCAGGTCCGAATATTCCGTAATCTCCGAATACCCGTGCAGCTGATTATCCGGGGTGATATAGAACCATGCGTTAATGACCGGAAGCTTCTCATATAAGGAAAGCAGGTAGTCATTATAAGCCGTACCTTTCAGTCCGGCTGTCTTCAGGAGATAGGAAGAGAGAAAGTTGGCACTCATTTTATCCACCGTATCCTCTTCGATGTCGTAGTTTGCCCACAGGACAAAGGGCACCTTATACTTTAGCAGGTTGATCTGATCCTGGTCCTTCATCTTATCATAGAAGGCGGAATAGGCAATGGGCTGGTGGTCTCCGAAGAGCAGGATAACCGTAGGCTCCTCCTGCTTATCAAAATAATCAATAAGGGACTGGAAAGCTTTATCCGATTCCCGGATCAGGCTCAGATACTGCTCTACCTGCTTATACCCCCGAAGGTCGGTAAACCGCACGGTTTCCTCCTTGGCGAATATCCGGCTTGAAGAATATCCCCCATGATTTTGCATGGTAACATTAAAGATGAATACCGGCTGGCCCTTCTCCTTCTTCTCATACTCTTCGATGATCTTTTGGAAGCTCTCCCTGTCGCTGATGAAGGAGCGGATTTTCTGAGGCTTGATAAAGTCATCCGCGGACAGGAATTCATCAAAGCCCAGAAGGGGATATACCAGATCCCTTTTATATCCGCTGGGTTTATACGGATGAATTGCGATATTATAATAGCCCTGAGCCTTCAGGGTAGACACCAGCGAATCCGTAGGATCGGTAATATACTGCTGATACGGTACGCTGT
>JAFADH010000074.1 GCA_023424995.1 Bacillota bacterium
AAAGGAAACACTCATATTGTAGGGATCGGTATAGATCCCGGCTACCGTATAAGCCAGCCCGTCATCAAATTCTAACATATCCCCCCTTTGTATGTTCTCACTGTTCGCCAAAACGGCAGGGATAAAGCATTCACCGCTCCCTATATTATGGATGTCGCCTTCCAGTATCCGTGCCCGTCCATGAAGCCGTTCATTGTATGCAACAATATCAATAAAGCCGTCGATATTGTTATCCTTCTCATTTACTTTGCCCAGGTAATAGCTGTAGCGGATAAGCCGGGCATCCGAAATCTCCTCCATGCTTTTGAACTTATCTATAATACCAGGGATATTGGCTTCCTCTTCCTGAAACAGATACAACTTCATTGGCGGCGAGCCGCACTCTTTGACCAGGCTCTGATAGGGCTCCCTCCAGGATGTCATGATGACCAGTGCGCTGGTCATCAGCATGGAACATACCATAATGATCAATACAATAAGCACACTTTGTATTTTCCGTCTGCGTAATTTCTTAATCCACATAATAATATCCTCTTTTCATCTCTGATCTTATTTTATCATACAATAAGATTTTTAAATAAAAAGAGGACATTTATGAATAATTATGAATAAAACAAGATATCCTTGCAAGAACATGCCACACTCTGCTAAGGCATATTTCTGACCGGCATTTATAATCCGCTGTCATATAATATTATTGATTTGCAAAATATGTAAGATTTGATATAATATTTCTATTAATATGATGGAGGTATACCTATGAAGGATATGCTAAGGAGAAAACAAATATTAACCATTGTAATTTCACTGATCATTATACTTAATATTCCTGCTTTCATACCGGTCATACATGCTGATATTAATGTACATACAACTAAAATATATGCAAAGATGGAGGTGGGAGAAGAATTAGAGCTGGGCATCGATAAAGATCCGGCGGATGTCAAATGGACCTCCGATAAACGATCGGTTGCCGCCGTATCCGGCAAGGGCATTGTAAAGGCATACAAAACAGGCAAAGCTACGATTAATGCAAATGTTGATAAAGAAAACTATGCTTTTGTTATTGTGGTAACGGATAAAGAGCTTACTCCCACACCAAAGCCGACTGTAACTCCTAAGCCGACTGTAACCCCTAAGCCCACTGTAACTCCTAAACCGACTGTAACTCCAAGCCCCACACCCAAAGTGAAAGCCTCCGAGGATACAAAATCAATTACCGTATACATAACCAAAACCGGCAGCAAATATCATAAAAGCGGGTGCAGATATTTGAGCAAAAGCAAGATACCCGTCAGCCTGTCGGAAGCAAAGATATATTATGACCCCTGCAGTGTATGCAGCCCGCCAAAATAAGCGGAGCGCACCGAAAAAGCCTGACACCCATATGCTCCCCTCGCAATAGACAGTTCTGAAGCATAAAACTGTTTATTGCAGGCAGGATATATGAGAGTCAGGCCTTTTATTATACCTTATTATAAATTAGCCCTTCAATCCGGTGGAAGCGACTCCTTCCACAAAATATCTCTGCAGGAATAAGAATACGATAATGACCGGAATCAGTGATATGACAGAGCCTGCCATAATTAATCCGTACTCTGCGGAATACTGTCCGATAAACATTCTGAGTCCCAGCTGTATCGTTTTCTTTGTCTCTGTCTTTAAATAGATCAGGGGACCCAGATAATCGTTCCAGGTATTAACGAAGGTGAAAATAGTCAGCGTGGATAATGCAGGCTTTGATAAGGGCAGCATGATCTTCGCATATATCAAATACTCATTCATACCGTCGATTCTGGCAGCTTCACACAATTCATTGGGTATTCCCTCATAAAACTGCTTCATCATGAACACCCCAAAGGCTGAGAAGGCCTGCAGGCAAATCATTGCCAGCAATTTATCATTAAGCCCCATAGACCGCATCATGATAAACTGCGGTACCATGTATACCTGCCAGGGCATAGCTATGGTTGCTATATATGCCAAAAATATTATATTTTTATTTTTAAATTCCAATTTTGCAAAAGAATATGCCGCAAAGCTTGAAGTAAGCAGCTGCAGCAGGGTAACGACCACCGTTAAGATCACCGTATTCTCCATAAATTTAAGCAGAGGAATTTTTGTCCATATTTTTATATAATTATCCCATTTCGGCAATTCCGGAATCCATACGAAGGGATCCATAATAAAAACTTCCCTGTTGGACTTAACGGATGCGGACAGCATCCATAAAAACGGAATAATCATGATTATTGTGATAATTAATAAAGCAAGATATATCCCTGTCTTATTAATAACAGTGCTTTTCCTTTTTGATCTGAATTTCTTGTGCGAGATTTCATTCCTCATGTCTGCCGCTCCTTCTTTATTTCCTTTATGCGTTCAGCTTCTTTTCATATCCGAATTGTATGATAGTGATAACCAGCACCATTACAAACAATACCATCGCTATTGCACTCGAATATCCTAATTTCCAATAATTAAAAGCATTCTGATAAATGTAGTAAACAAGAACGGTCGCAGACGTACTTAGCTTGCCGTCACCGCCTCCGGCCAGCATAACGGCAATATCATAGACTTTAAAGCAATTGATCGTAAGCATCACTACTACGAAAAATGTGGTGGCCCTCAGCTGCGGCCATGTAATATACCTGAATTTCTGCCAGGAGCCGGTCCCATCCAGGCTTCCCGCTTCGTACAGCTCCGCCGGGATGCCCTGAAGTCCCGCCAAATAGATCACCATATAATAGCCCATATATTTCCACACACTGAAAAGTATGAAGGTAAGCAATACAAGATTTCCGCTGAACCACTTGGGAAGCTCCTGCTGCGGCATTCCAAAGACCGTGAGCAGCAAATAATTAACCGGTCCCTTTGACGGATGAAAAATCATGCTCCAAACCGCCGTAATCGCAACCAGGGAGGCAACATACGGAAAAAATGCCACGGTCCGAAAGAAGCCTCTCGCCTTTATCTTATGGTTCAGCACGATTGCAAGCGCCAGGGAAGCGATCAGCGTAAGCGGCACCGTTCCTATGACATATACGATCGTATTCTTTAACGCCGCCTTAAAAAAGGTATCCTCCGCAAGCTTCTTAAAATTATCAAGCCCTGCGAAGGTAATTGGATTGCTTCCGTCCCAATTCATAAAGGCAAGTGCAAAGGCTAAAACCACCGGTATAAGGGTAAAGACGGCAAACCCGATAAAGTTGGGTGCTATAAATGAATAGGCTATAAGCTCTCTTTTGGCCTCCCTGCTTATCCTGCGGTTATTTTTGATTGTAGTCGCTTTTCTCTGTATCCTTTCCCGCTTGGCGATCAGCTTTCGTTTTATCTTTATATTGCTTTCCGCCAGAATCTGCTGCATTAACTCAGCTGCCTCCGCCTCAAGCTTCTCCACACCGGCTGTTTTTTTCTTATCCATTTTGCTCATCGAAAGCCCAAGAAGGCTTATGCTCCTTTCCTGCCCTTTATTTTATGTCATTGTCTTCTCTTGATAATTCAGGGCTGGTATCTGCCAGCCCTGACGGTTTATATCACCTGAAATTAATTTCCTAAGACCTTGCCGACTTCTTGATTCATAGAAGCGATACCATCATCAATGCTGACCTCGCGGTTCATGATGGATTTATGGTAGGTATCCAGAATATCGTTGATTTCAGATACATTTTCTGCATACGGAACCTCCAGATACAGGTTGGATACATTGAGGGCCTCCTTGCTTGCTTCATCCCCCGGGAAGCCTTCCAGCCCTGCTATAATACCGGAGACCTCGTCGTTCATAAGTGCCGGGAAGTTGCCTGTCTCAGCCATAACCTTGGCGCCCTCATCGCCGGACACCCATTTAACAAAATCAAAGGCCGCCTGCTTTTGATCAGATACGCTGGTTACCGCAAGTCCGGTTATGGTTCCCAGTGTGGAGCCCGCTTCTACGCCCTCCGCATGAGGATATTTCACAAGACCCCAATTGCCGCAAAGGGAAGCATCATATTCGCCGCTTTTGATGTTGGAAATAAGAGTTGAGATGAACCAGGAGCCCATATTCATCATAGCAACATCTCCGCCGGAGAAGGCTGCCGAGTAATGTAAGCCTTCCGCGCTCAGATCGGCATAGTTCCTGCAGATCTGGTCATCTTCTTCTTTCAGCACCATTTCATAATAGGGCTTGAAGAAATCATACTCGCCGTCCAGGATGGAGTGCTGTCCGTCAAGTACGCCGAACAGCTGGACGGCGCTTCTCCAGGTGTGGTAATGGGTACCGTATACCTGGGAGCCGAAGGTGGGATCCGCCACCTGCCTGGCCAGGGCATCGTATTCCTCGAAGGTCATGTCATTGGTAGGATAATCAACTCCCGCCGCATCAAATATATCCTTGTTATAATAGATTACCCAGAAATCATTCCGGAAAGGAAGCTCATAGAGGCTTCCGTCCACGGTTACCTGTTTGTCAACACCGCCGTACCGGCTTATATCAATGCCTGCTTCAGAAATATAATTATCAAGGGATTCCAGTGTTTTCTTAGAAACCAGTGTTGCATAGCCGGGAACATCCTTGATCGTAACTACGTCAAAGTCGGAACCGCTGCCGGATAATTCCGTTGCAAGAACCGTCATATAATCCGTAGAGCCCAGATCTACCAGTTCGATTGTGACACCGGGCTTCGCTGTTTCATAAGCTTCCTTCAAAGCTACCCAGTAAGGAGTGATATCCTTATCCCAAATCGCCCATTTTAAATTGATCTCTTCCGTTTCTCCTGCCGGCGTATCCGTTACGGCTGCATCTGTGGGAGCTGTCGTGGCTGACCCGCCGTCCGGTGTATCAGCCGGCTTTGAACCGCAGCCGGTGAATAAAGCTGCCAGCATCGCTGCAGCCAGCAGAGTAGCTAAGAACCTTTTCTTCATAAATAATTCCTCCCTTTAAATATTTATTATACCATATCCTCAAGCTCCTGTAATAACGATGCCATATGCCTGCTCCGTTATCATCCTGGCCTTCTCATATGGTATCGGCATGGCCTGTCGTGATATGCACTCACCCCGCCGGATGCCGATATGATACAATACCCGCATAACCCATACGGATTATTGTGCTTTAAGTATAAAGATTCCGTCCTGTTTATTACATGGATAATTTTATTATTTCCTTCATAATACCTTCCCATTTTATATTTTATTATAAAAAGATATACTATTTTAATGATAGAAAGCTATACAATCTTTGATTATCATGCATAATTTATTTGACTTTACAGCTGATATGATTTACGGACTTTTTTGCCTTTTAATGGTGTTTCCCTTGTGCTAGAATACATTCATAGCAATCGCATTCCGGGGAGGTATGTATGTATAAAAAGCTATGCAGATCATTTCAGACGATACGTGCCCGCATATTATTAAGCACCATATCACTGATCGTTATAATCAGCATCATTATAACCTCAATCAGTTATTTTGTTGTGTCTTCCAGCATTCAGCGAAACCTCATCCAGACCTCCGAGACAAAGCTTTCTTTTTTATGCACCTCCATCGACTCCAATATAGACGGTATCAAGGGTTTTATCCGCTCCTGCCAGATCAGCAGCAAAATCAAAAATTTTGTAATGGAGGAGGAGACGGACAGCAACAGTATAAAGCGGGAGGCGCATGATTTTATAAGAGAGACCTATACGTCCAACGCCTCGCTGCCGTCACAGCTGATCCGTCTGGTCATCATCAGCAGGTTCCGAAGCGATATCATTCAGGTGGTGGAATCTCCCTATTCCACCATAGCAGTTTCTTCGGACGCCATATTGTCGCTTCCGTATTTTGAGACCCTTCATTCCAATCCGGGCGAAGTAGCGACAGGATTATTATTGGACCCGTTTTTTACTACAAAAAAAGTACCCATGATCCCCTTTGTGCATTCCATCGGGCATCCGTATAATGCCGACGAGATCGGTTATATCTTTACGGAGATGTCTCCCACGGTAATAACAGGGCCCATACAGAATTACCTGTCCGAAGCGGACAGCCATTTCTTCTTCCGGATCAATGATTACCAGTATCAATATGTGGATAATACCCTGGTGGCTTACACCGGCAGCTTTGAATTGCTTGAAGACCTTTCCGATCTCGCATTAAGTCCGGATACGAAGATACAGAAGGTCCGTAATTCTGATAGCAGCCAGGAAGAGATCTCCATCCTGCTGACGCGTCCGCTGGATACTAACGGATGGTATGTAACGGAATGCCTGGATGAGACAGAGCTGTCCAGGAATATATACAAGACATTTTTCCTTATTGCATTACTGATCCTTGTTGCCTCCAGCCTGATCGGCATACTTCTGTCCTGGTTTTTGTCGAAGACGGTCAATGTACCTGTAAAGAAGCTTCAGGCACGTATGAGGCGCATCGAGAACGGGGACTTTGAACGGGATCCGTCAACGGAATGGGAGCATGAACTTGGTGATATCGGAAAGAACATCAACGATCTGTCAGAGAATATCCGGTCCTTATTGGACCAGCGGATCAAGGATGAGCGGCAGAAAAAGGATTATGAATATAAAATGCTGCAAAGCCAGATAAATCCCCATTTCCTGTATAACACACTGAATTCCATCAAATGGATGGCAACGATTCAAAATGCCCCCGGTATCGCGGAAATGACCACGGCACTGTCCCGGTTGTTAAAGGATATCTCCAAGGGAACGACAAATCTGGTGGATATAAAACATGAAATTTCTTTATTGAATGATTATTTTACCATACAGCAATACCGCTACGGGGGGACGATAACCTTAAACTATAATATTGAAGATGAAGCTCTGACCTCCTGTTATATATTGAATTTCACCCTGCAGCCCATTGTGGAGAATGCCATCTTTCACGGCATCGGCCCAAAGGGAAGTACCGGAACCATCGATATTCATATCTATCAGGACGAACATACGGACATACATATCGATGTTACCGATGACGGAGTGGGAATGGATCCCCACATGGCCGCACATATGCTGGACAGCGATATAACGGCAAAATCCTCTTTCTTCAAGGAAATCGGGATCACCAACGTCCACAAGCGTCTGCAATATGAGTTCGGCAATACATACGGGCTTTCTGTGACAAGCGTACCCGGCAGCTTCACCAGGGTATCCATATTATTGCCGTTCCGGACGGGAGCTCCGGATTTAAGCCCGCCGGGCCAGGGAGGTGTCTATGATTAATTTATTAATAGCCGATGATGAGCCTTTAGTTCAGGCCGGCATCAAATCCATGCTGAACTGGGGAGATTACAATATCAATATCGTGGGTACCGCCATGAACGGGGCTGTCGCTTACGATATGATCAATGAATATTCTCCTGAAATCGTTATAACAGACATCAAAATGCCGGTTATGAGCGGGCTTGCGCTGGCAAAAAAATGCTTCGAAGAAGGACGGCTGCTGCCTGTCTTTCTTATTATGACAAGCTATGAAGAATTCCAGCTGGTAAAGGAGGCTATCACTTACCAGGTAATCGCCTATCTGGTCAAATTGGAACTTACGCCGGAAGTCCTGGGTGATGCGGTCACCCGGGCAGTCAATACGGTTGCCAAGCTTCAAAAACCCTTAATGGACAGCGCTTCGTCCGTCAGCAGCCTTTATTTATTAAAGGAACAGTTTTTTACAAGGCTTATATTTAATCTGTTTGAATCGGAGCAGCATCTGAAGACACAGTCTCTCAATCTTAATATTAATTTAAATTATGAGGCTTTTGCTGCCTGTTACGTTGAGATCCACAGTGATAAATCAAATGAAATGTCCGCGGAAAAGCGATTGAACATGTATACCAGCAGTCTGCAGATATCACGGGAACTGACTGCAAAATATATCCCCTGCCATATCCTGTCATTGGATACAAAACACTTTGCAATCATCTTCTTTCTGGATAAAGGTATGGCAGGGGATTATAAGGCCATCATCAGCAATGCAATAGAACAGGTCTCGGCCATGCTCCATAATTATTATAGTGTTATGATTCTTGCGAGTATAGGCGGGGTCGTCAATGCTCCCCTGCAGATTGCGTCCTCCTTTCAGGATGCCAAGCAGATTTTTTCACTGACAGCTCCCGAAAAGCCCGTCCTGTTTGTAGATGATACTTCTTATGTCAAACCGTTAAAGAATGTATTCAACATGTCCTTGTTTAAGGAGGATATCAGAAAGGCGTATGCGGAATTTGATGAAAAAGCTCTGTATGACATCTTTACTTCCGTCATCGGCTTATTCGAGAATCACAAGGCCCATTATGTTCAGGCACTGGATGCCGCCGGCAACATTCTCTACCTGTCACTTTCCCTGCTGAATAGCGGGGAAAAAATCGTATCCGAAATATTTAAGGACAGGATCAACGGTTACCGGAGTCTTTATGAACTGACAAAGGTGGACCAGATCTTAGAATGGCTGGCCGTATTACGGGACGGCCTCTGTGAAAGCTTCTCCACCCATAATAAGGATTATAAAAATCATATCGTCGTAAATGTGAAAAAATATATCAACGATCATGTGGAGGAAAAGCTTACCTTGAATAAGGTTGCCGATGTATTCAATATAAGTCCGAATTATCTCAGCATCCTTTTTTCAAAACATAATGATTCGGGCTTTACTGATTATATTAACCAAAGCAAGATAGAGTCAGCAAAAAGATTAATGAATGAGGGCAATCTAAAAATATACGAGATCTCCGATATGCTCGGCTTTGAAAGCGCTTTTTATTTCAGCCGTGTATTCAAAAAAGTGACCGGTATTTCTCCCCGGGATTTTATGAATCAAATGGTATAAGGTACAGGACATATTTGACTCATGCCTCAAAAGGAGGCTTCCATTAGGATAATAATGGTAATAACACGAAAATATCACCCCCATTGCTGCAGAACAGGGATGATATTTTCTATGCCGTTATTTTTTCATACCGTTCAGAATCGACGATATGAAGCATTACCTTCATGGGATCCAGCTCACCGGATTTCACCATATCGAATATCTTAGGCGAAGAACCCGATACCAGTGCGGCTCCTGTGTCATGTACGGTTACAGGAACCTGCTGATTCCTGCTCTGCACATTCCAGAATACGATATCCGGCAAGGTATACCCTTTTCTCCGGAAAAGCAGCCTGGCATTCTCAAAATTGGATATCTTGGCATTCTCCATACAGAAATCAAATTCCATATCGGAGATAATGTATATCCTGCCGGGCATCTCGGACTGCGGAACCTTGTATTTTACCGCAGTATTCAGGATTAACCGGAACACTGCTTCCAGGTTCGTATTCGCTACCTCGTTATAGCCCGCGGCATTACGCGCTCTTTCTGCAATATCCTTCCCCTTAAGCTCAACCAGCCTGGGAGTATTGGAGAAGGTAATAAAATGATTAGCAAACCTGCCCCTGTTGTGCTCCGCAAAATAGATCCCTAAGGATAATGCGGCTTCATATGGCTTCGGTGTACCCATACCTCCGTACATGGAACCGGAACCGTCAATAACAGCAATTGCATTCTCATCGTTCCCATGCGCCGTGAGATTCTTCCAGGTCACGTCAAGTGATTTTCTTTCTTCCTGCGTCAGATCATCCCTCAATGCTTCCCTTATAATATCATAGGGATAGAGTGAACCGGTTTTCAGAACTGCTTCCCCCGCCTGAACTCTTGTTATAAATTCCATATAGCGGTCGTGATCGTTGCGGATGAACGCCTTTCGATACTTGAACATCGCCTTGGAAGGCTGCTTTTCGTATTCGAAGGTATAGTCTGCTTCACGCAGGCGGTTCTCCAGGATGTCAATGTACCTGCGAAGCCCGGATAAGGTCTTGCGGTATTCGGCATCCGACAGCTTTAACGCGCGGGCAATTTTCTTCCCTTGCTTAACCGTCTGCAGATTGGAGGTATTGACCGAGGGAAGCCATTTTGCCAGGAGAGATACCTCCGAAGCTTCCGCTTTCATAGCCACGGTATCCTTGGCTAATTGTCTTTCTATCAGGCTCATGACCACATCCTCGCAGCGGGTATCCAGGAGGGAGAGCAGGTCGTCATACCGGCCGAACTCCGCTACCTCCTCTATGTTCTTAATGACCGACGCCGGATGGCTTACAGCCAGCCAGTTCATACAGATGCGGAAGATTCTTCGCTCCCCGAGGCCTCCTCTGATATCCCTGGCAAAGAATAATATCTTCATGGCCCGGCTGGGATTTTCCATGTATGCCTTAATAAAGGACTGGAGCACCGCCCCTTCATCGGCTGTCCGCAATGCTCCTGCCTGATAGAAAAAATCCAGACAGTAATTTTCCGATGTCCGGTTTGTTACCGCACCGTTTTCCGTATAGGCTGTGTTTGTTTCTCTTTTAAGAAATTCCAGCATACCCATTTCCTCCTTATATTATTTTTCGATCTCAAGATAGCGGCGGTGCTTATTCAATTTCACTGCTGTTGCTATCTTTCATTCTCTGCTGCACGATACGTCCGGGCATTTCTTATAACCCGTAAGATATCCAAAGATAATCTGCTGTTCGTACCGTTACTCTTTCATACTTCTTTCACGACATATTTTTTTGTGCTCTGCCGACTGAGCTACGGGATATTCTCCCGGCCGGATTCGAACCGGCGACACCAAAGTTTAATTGCTGTTAATGTCGTTCCTTCCTTTTGCAAGACACATTCTTTTCTCTAAAAGGTGTTTATTTGCTGTTTGTGTCTTACTACTACGCGATACCTGATACGGAATCGGACCGTCATATCACCGCGAGATGATAAATTGCCTTTTATTGCTGTAGGTATCGAAAATCATACCGTAATCGGTTATCCGCTGCTGATGGTCTTATTGTATCAGAGATATTTTTACATATCATATAAAAAAAGGTGCGAAAACCGGGAATTGGATACTACCTCTTTCTTATTGTGGCATCATAGTCTTATCTGTTATAATTGGCAGATAAGGGAGTGTGAGTCTATGAGCGAGTTTTCCGAGCTGATCAAGAATTTTGATAAAATCAGGGATTATATGAGAGATTTTTATATCTACGGCTTTAAGACCCGTTCCGATTTTCAATATAAAAGCCTGCGGACCTATGATAATGAGAAGCGGCGGATCGAAAGCTGGCTTGGTGATCTGATTAAGTTTGATACCACGAAAAAAGGAAAGCAGATCTCCATATCTTTGGACAGCGGGCGGTTATCCTCCAACCCCCTTTATAAGGCTTACAAATCTAAGAGCTTTACGGATAATGATGTCTGTCTGCATTTTTATATCCTTGATCTGCTGAAAAGTCACCGGGAGCTTACGGTTGATGAGATAACGGATGCTATATGCAGGAATTACAGCAGAGTTTTTGATATACAGACGGTTCGTCTTAAATTGAAGGAATATGTTAAGGAAGGGATACTGTTGCAATATAAAAGCGGAAAAGCCCTGCGCTACAGTTTGTCCGGAGATTATCCCGATACCATATGCTCTGATACCAAGGGGCTGATGGAGGCCGTCACCTTCTTCTCCGAAGCAGCTCCTTTTGGGGTAATCGGCAGTTACCTCCTGGATGCAATGGATATTACCAATGATATTCATCTGTATAAGCATCATTTTATTGTACATGCCCTGGAGGACCACATTCTCCTGACCCTGCTATCCGCCATGGATGACAGGCTGCTCGTGGAGATCGTTAATTACGGTAAGAGCAAGCAGGAGCAATGCACTCATGGCGTCCCCATGAAGGTATATGTATCCTCACAGACCGGGCGCCGTTATATCTTAATGTATCTTCCGAATATTAAGCGGTTTAATGCATTCCGTCTGGACTACATTAAGTCAGTGAAGGCGATTCAGGTATATGAGGAGTACGATCATTACAAGGAGAAATTCGAAAAAAATGTCCCCCTGTGCTGGGGTGTATCCTTCGGTAATTCGGACCGTTCCGGCCGGTGCGAGGACTTTTGTATGGTCCTTAATATCGATGAGCGGCGGGAGCAATATATCCTCGACCGCTTAAAGCGTGAGGGACGCAACGGTATCATAACCCGCATCAGTGAAAATACATACTCCTATTCCGTCCGGATTTTTGACACCAATGAGATGATACCCTGGGTGAGAACCTTCCTCGGAAGAATCCTCTCAGTGGAAGGTACCAATCGGCAGGTGATCAATAAATTCCTTCAGGATGTCGGCCGTATGAAACGTATGTATAATGAATAGCTGTGCTGAAAAATAGTAAAGGAGAGTAAGACATGGAGCTTTTTTCCGAGATATACGGCTGTTATTACTCCGTAACTTCTAAAATACTGCATAATTCACCATTATCCGAAAAGCAGATATATGAATTAATTAATACCGACGCTTTCTCAGAATCCGCTCTTTATCTGATGCCAAAGCTATGCCGGGAGGACGGATGGGGATTATTATCAAAGACCGGTGAGAACTACCGGACTTCCCTTAATCATCCGGTCCGGCTTCCCTTAACCCTGTTAGAGAAGCGGTGGATCAAATCCCTGATCCAGGATCCCCGTATCCGCCTGTTTGTTGAAGATAAGGCCCTGGAACAATTAAATGCATATCTGGCCGGCATCCTGCCTTTATTTCACAGCGGCCACTTCCGATGGTTTGATATCTTTACGGACGGCGATGATTATACGGACAAAGACTATATCATGAATTTTAAGATGATATTACAGGCCATCCGGTCCAAAGCCATCGTTAATATCATATTCAAGTCCGGAAAAGGCAGGGTTATCGGCGGTGATTATCTGCCCTACCGGCTGGAATACTCCCGCAAGAATGACCGCTTCCGTATCTATGCGGCAAGAATGCTTAATCATAAGTCCGTCTCCCTTGATACGATCAATCTGTCCCGAATTCATCGGATCAAGCCCACAGGCTTATGTTATCCGGATTCTGTCGACATTGACCGGATATTTCACTGGAAACGCTGCAGCGAACCGGTTACACTGGAGATCACAAGAGAGCGCAATGGCATAGAACGCTTTATGATGGAATTCGCAGGCTATGAAAAGCACACGGTTATAGATGAAGAAAGCAGGATATGCTCCGCTGTCCTATGGTACGACCTGCAGGATGAGACGGAACTGGTAATCAAGCTCTTAAGCTTCGGGCCTGTTCTGAAAGTAACCGGTCCGGAACGCATGGTTGGTCAGATCAAGGAACGGATCCATAAACAATATCAGCTCTTATATCCTGAGGATTCTCTTATCATGTAATTATATATTGCTTCCCTTTCTATAACTGCTTTACAGCATGTCTATAACAATAATGGTTAGTTAATTATTATTAACATTAAAATAGTCATATTGAAGGTAACATGCTCTCACAGCCATTCCTTTAGATATGGGATCTGTTATACCTTCTCTGTGGTATTTCATTTCATCCTGACTGCTTGCAAAGGCGGAGCCTTTTTACTATAATATATAAAAATAAAACAGCCTGTTAAGCTGTTTTATTTTTACCGTTATCATTCCTGTTATCATTCATTTACAGAAGATATATGTTTATTGCGGCACCTTTTGCATACAATTACCTTGCCGCCGTCTTCCGCTATCAAAGGATATAAAACTTTAATCCTCTTGGTTTTGCACAAAGGGCATGTGCCTCTGCCGTGTGATGGTAAACTCCATAATGATTTACCTCTATGTGGTTTTAACGCCATTGCATTTCATCCTTTCGATAAAAATAAATAAGTTTCTTCCCATCAGCTCTTGCATCAGCAGAAGCCGACAATACAACTATATAAAACGAAAGAAATAAAATCCATTACACAAATAATTCTGTATCAAATTCAAACATCATTTCTTATCTGGCATATAATGCGTCTGATACTTTGCTCCGACAGATAATACTCCATGGATAATTCTTCTGTGGATTTCCCATTCCGGTATTTATTATAGATCTCCTGATTTCTTTTCATTAATAAAACTTTGGTTCCGCTCTTTTCTCCCCAGGTTTTCTTCTCTCCGTCCTTGCGGGGGATATATATATAATCTCCATCCGTATATTTCTGGATTATTTTTATTAATTCATCTGGCAGCACATCCTGTGCTTTAATATATTTCATTGACTCTGCTCCTCTGATATTTAATAGAGATGAAGCAAAGGCCATAAAAAACCGCAGCCTGGCTGACCATGCTGCAGTTATGATTTAACATAAATTCTTATCTGAATTTAAATAACCGGGATGAAAAGAGTACACAAAGAAAACCTGCATATACCATAGGTTTTCGATACATATTATCTTAACATCAGCTACTTAAATCCGGATCTCTGAGCAAAGCATCGCCGATTGATTTATTTGTGGTCTTTGCGCAGAGATGAGTTTTCGATCAATTGCCTTGAGTGATTTCATAAGAATTCCTTCCTGTTTTAACATATCCCAATTCAGTGATTTTATTTAAAATATCATACATAGTATAACACAGATAATGCTGTAATCAAGTTCAAAAACAATTCTGTATTATTCTTGGTCATAAAAACACTATCATTATTATGAGACCTTAAAGCAGGGCATTGACTTTATCCATTTGATTCACATATTCTGCTAATTTATCTGCGGCAACTGTTATCTGTTTCATGGTGTCTCTGTCACGCACTGTAACAACCTCATGCTCCAGTGTATTATCATCAATTGTAACTGCATATGGAGTCCCTATAATATCCCCCCTGCGATAACGCTTCCCAATATTACCGGCATCATCATAGGAAACCATACAATATTTTTTCAAGTTATGATAGATTTCCAATGCTTTCTCCCCGTGTTTCTTTTTAATTAAAGGCAATACATTTACTTTAAATGGTGCCAGTGAAGGATTAAGCTTTAATACCTGCCTTGTCTCCCCCTGCTCCAGCTCTTCCTCCTCCAGTACTTCGCAGAGAATCGCCAGAACAATCCTATCCAGACCATAGGTTGATTCCACAATATAGGGAATGTACTTTTCTTTTGTTCCCTCATCATAATACTCCAGGCTTCGGCCCGAATATTCCTGATGTCTGGATAAATCAAAATCGGTTCGGTTGTGGGTACCGTTAATCTCACCCCAGCCAAAAGGGAATAAATACTCAATATCACAGGCTGCCTTTGCATAATGAGCCAGCTTATCATGGTCGTGATACCGAAGATGCTCTCCGGGCAGTCCCAGGTATTCGAAGAATTCCATACCATAGCTTTTGAAGTATTGATACAGCTCCTCATCAGACCCTTTCCTGCAAAAGGTCTGATACTCCATCTGTTCAAACTCTATGGTTCGAAAGATAAAATTGCCCGGTGTAATCTCATTACGGAAAGCCTTGCCAATCTGTCCGATACTAAAGGGCAGCTTTGTACGCATAGTTCTCATAACGTTCAGATAATTCACATATTCCCCCTGGGCATTCTCCGGTCTCAGATAGATCGTATTGGCGCTGCTCTGGGTTACACCGCGCTGGGTCGCAAACATCAGGTTAAATTGCCGGATATCGGTAAAATTCGATTTGCCGCACTTCGGGCAGAGGATATTGTGCTCCCTGATGTATTGCAGCATCTCCTCCTGGGACATACAGTCAGCCTTCACGGAGGAATCATAATCATCGATCAGGTTATCCGCACGGTGTCTTGTCCTGCACTCCTTACAATCCAACAGAGGATCGGTAAAGCTGGAGATATGTCCGCTTGCCTCCCAAACCCCCGGATTCATTAAAATATCCGAATCTATCTCATAGCTGTTCTCCCGCTGCTGGATAAAGTAATATCTCCAGGCATCTTTAATATTGTTCTTTAATCTTGTACCAAGCGGCCCATAATCCCAGGTATTTGCCAGACCGCCATAGATTTCGCTCCCTTGGAATATGAAGCCATACTGATTACAAAATGCCGCTAACTCTTCCATTGATAATTTTCTCATTGCCGTGTCCTCCTTTATTTGATAATAAAAAAAGTCCGCTCCAAGCATCTGCTTAGGGCGAACTGTAAGTCCGTGGTACCACCTAAATTCAGTAAGAATACAACATTCTTAACTGCACTTAATTACAGCACGAGATCATTATCTTTATGCTGCTTCCCATGATAACGGCGGGATCTCCGATGGCGTCTACTTGGATCATATCCGTTCAAGCCATAGCTCAAAGGCGCCTTCTATGTCATCTTCATGAAGATTCGCACCGGCCATCTTCTCTCTGGGACAGAGTATATTAATCTATCTGCCATTATTTCAATAACATATACTATTCCTTATCATTGCTTTAACATTTTTACACATTCTATCATCAATACAAATGAAAGTCAATAGATAGAAGTTCTCCGCCAATTCTTATATGATAGAAATTCTCCGCCAATTCTTACTGGGTGCAAATTCCTTGGTATTTTTATTTCTGTTATACCATTCCCATGGATATCCCATGCCGCAGCTGCAGGAATTCTGAAAGAATTATAAGTTCTTATCCATAAAATCCTTAATCAATCCCAGTAACTCATTACTCCAGAAAGAGTCTTCATGAGGAGCTCCATCCACGCAGATCAAAGTGGCGTCAGCTCCTGCATCGGATAATCTATGGTACATGAGTTCACTCTGCGAATAATCTACCAGGGTGTCCTGGTTGCCCTGCAGGATTAAGAAAGGAGGATATGTCCTTTCTTCCTGAATATGTTCTACCGGATTGATCTCATGAAGCTTCGTAATATTTTCCTCCGTGTTTTCACCCCGAAGCCCTTCAAATATATTTCTCATCTCCACATTATCAATCGCTTCCATATTATCAATGGCAAAAGACAAATCAGTTGGGCCAAAGCAATCAACTACTGCTTTTACCGAATCTGAGAAATCAGAATATTCTTCCGTCCGATAGCGGTCATCTTCCCCTGTAAGACCCGCCAGCAGTGCGGCATTACCGCCGGAGGACGTCCCCCAGATACCTACCCTGCCCGGATCTATCTGATATTCCAAAGCATATTTTCTTAAAAAGCGGATCCCTGTCTTTACATCTTCCAGGAATGCAGGAAACGGGTGTCCTTCCAGACAGTTTCGATGGGTTAATGCCGCTGCCACATAACCGTTCCTGGCAAATTCGGCAAGCTGAGGTATCTCATAATACACGGACGGAAAGGTCCATGCACTGCCCTGGACAAAGACAATTAAGGGATATCTCTGCTCCTTTGACTCGGCCGTTGACCATGGCTTTAATATCTGCATTTTTAATTCTACTCCCTGCGCCGTAGAAAATACTACATCCGGAATCATCTCAGCCAACCCCTTCAGTGTTGGATTGTTATTAATAACTTTGACCTCTTTGTAAGACATCCTCTTCTCCTCCTGGTTTTAATCCGCCATGACCGGGTATTTATCACGGTACCTGGTTTTTCATTATCTTTATGATACACCTGTAATCTATGGCTGTCTGTGTTATTATTGTAATGGAAATCTATGATTTCCATTATAACCCATCATTTATCAAATGCAAGGCTATAAATTAATTTCATCGGAGTATTTTAATCGGTATAATTATAAAAAATACCTGCCGCATCATCGCGGCAGGCTGTTGTTCCATTCATATCAGACAATATCGGACTTTATTTGTAAATCCCATATGTCTTCTTAACATCCTGAATAAAGATCATTCCGTTCCCGGGCTCCTCCATATTAAGCTTATCCTTGATTGCAACAGCAATTGCATCCGTGGTTCCTGTCTCTGATAAGATCAGAACAATCTCCTTCTCCGGTTCGATATCCATTAAGAACAGCTTACTTGTCTCATGAATACCGGAGCCTCTGGCATTAATTATGGTTCCGCCCTTTGATCCTGCACTGACTGCAGCGTCGATTACATCTTCTGCCTTTCCTTTATCCACAATGGCCGTTAGTAAATGATACATAGTCTGACTGATCCCTCTTTTCTCATTCTCATCTTCATTTTTTATACATCTTGTACCAAGAATCCCACTGATTGATGTGGTAAACGCTATCCCATGATTAGGTTTATCCAATTTAAAATGCTGGTTGATATTCTCCAGGGCATTCTCCGCCACAGTGCTGTGGGCTAACATCAGGATAACCTCTTTTCTGATATCGGAAATGCCCAGATAATCAGAGATGCGGTTATTAACCGTTCCCTTCCCTATCATTACGGTGCTTCCTTTAATACCGCTATTCTTGGCTTCATGAATGAACTTGCCGCTATGTCCAAAGTTAACTATCATATAGATCAGATCGATACAGCTGGCTTCAGAGTATTTAATCATGCTGATTCACCCCTTTCTTCCTGGATATTATTTTATAGATAAAGCCTAAGATTTGCAAGGCTATAATTGGCATCATGGCTACCATTGTGATAATGCCGAACCCGTCGATAAGTACATCGGCATATGGAATGGAATCTGCTGCACCCTGTGCATATGCCAGGATGAAGGTAGCTGTCATGGGACCGGAGGCAACTCCGCCGGCATCGAAGCCCATACCGACAAACAGCTTTGGGACGATATAGGATAATCCGATGCTGATAATATATCCCGGCAGAATATAATGCCATAATTTCAAACCAGGAACCAGAATTCTGACAACCGCTAATGCCACCGCCAGACCTACGCCGATGGAGAGGGCAAGTAAAACCACCTTACGGTTTACATAACCGCTGGTAACATCTTCAATCTGATGTGTTAATACATATACCGCCGGCTCTGCCAATACGGTAACAAGCCCTAATATAAAGCCTACAATAATAATATATGCTTTATTGTCAAGAGATGCCAAATTATAGCCGATTGTGCTGCCAACCTCCATAAAGCCTGCATTTACGCCTACCATGAATAATACCATACCAATGAAGGTAAATAACATACCGAATAATATTTTTCGTACCGTTTTCTTATGCAGCTTAAAGGATACTTTTTGGAATACCACGAAAATTAAAAGAATCGGAAACAAAGCAATCACAATTTCATAGGATATTTTAGGAATGATATTTAAAAACGGGCCGATGATCGATGAGGAAGTTGATGCATCGTATACAAGAACAGCCGTTATTTTATCGGTTTTTGAAATAATGGACAGGACTATAACCGCAATAATTGCTCCTGTAGAAGCTACAGCCACAAGACCGAAGCTATCCTTTTCAGATGCTTTGCTATCCTTTTTCAGTCTTGATACACCCATGGCAAGAGCTAATATAAAGGGAACGGTAAGAGCCCCTGTAGTAGCACCGGAAGCATCGAACGAAATTGCAAGAAACTCAGGCGTTGTAAATATTGCCAGGATGAAGATCAATCCATACAAAGCGGTCAATAATTTATATAAGGGGAAATTATACACTATTCTTATCAGTCCCAGGGCTAACATAATTGCGATGCCAATAGATACAATAACAACTATACTGCCCTTGGAGATGAAGCCTGAGGTGACCATCGCCACCTGACCGCCCAGAATATGAAGATCCGGCTCCGCCACGGATATAAAAAATCCGAGCAGTAATCCGGCGATAACTACCATCCAGATTTTGTTGGTCTTTGCCATAGCTGCACCGATCGTGTTACCGATCGGGGTGATCCCGTTGTCTACACCGACAAGAAAGATGGTCAGTCCTACTACAATAAAAGCCGATCCGATAAGGAATCGCATAAGCAGCAGCAATTCCATCGGAACCAGGGTAAAGTTAAGAATTAATACGATAATGACGATGGGAAGAACAGAGATAAGAACCTCTTTCAATTTTGTTACTAAAGCATTCAATAAAAACTCATCCTTTCTCATATTATTATTTGTTTTTGTTGAGTGCTGTTCATCACCTGCCTTTCATTTTATTAAGTTTCTGCCTCTGTATTCCCACCTGCTTCCTTACATATTATTTAAATTATTAAGTCATAAATCTATTTTTTAGTTTAACTTATAAAATCCCGGAATGCAAGTAAAGCCTGCTGCGATTTTATGCGGCAGTCCTTCGCATCTAGCTCCGGATAACAGTGGGATCCATATGACAGATATCAGAGATAGCGGTACGGGCCATGGTTCCCGCAAGCTCCTGTGTCATCTCTGTAATTCTTCCGAGGACTCCTTCCGCTCCATTCTCCGAGAGCGGCTTCATAAGCTCACGCCCCACGGATACTGCCGTGGCTCCAAGCGCTAATGCCTTATAGGCATCGTATCCGCTTGAGATGCAGCAATCAGCAAAGATCGGTATACGGCCTTCTGCGATTTTTGCTATCCCGGGCAGTATCTTCAAGGGCGGAACGGCATACGCCTGTATCCCATGGTGATGGGATACGACAATCCCTTTAACTCCTGCTTCCAGGCATTTATATGTATCCTTTTCGCTCAGCACTCCCTTGATGATGAAGGGCAGCTTCGTTGATTTCACAAACTCCTTTATCTCGTCCAAAGTTTTGGGAGCCATGGGAAGTCCTAATACGGTATCATTTTGTCCTTTTCCGTTCATGGCATGATCCACATCAATTCCAAGAGCGATTACCCCGCACTTGGCGGCATGCTCTATCTTTTTATATATCACATTATTATCGGCATGCGGTTTTATGATTTTAATTGTCCCGGCTCCTGTTGCGGTTATTGCTTCAAGCTCTTCGTCATCCCCCATTCCGCACCACATAACGGCATTCGCTTCATATGCTCCTTTTGCCATAGTGACCAGACCGCCCGGATGACAGTTATTCAGATGGGATAATGCTGCCGTCATGATGGGAGTCGCAAAGGTATGTCCATAGAGCTCCAATGCGGTTGAGGGTATCACTGCGTCAATATGCCTTAATTCAATCAATAAAGAATCGAAATATTCCCGGGTTATATAATTCGCATCTCCCGGTCTGTGATTCGAATTGGAAATCTGCTTCATGGTTATCTCCAGCCTTTCTAGGATTATAGTACCAGTTTACTCTTTATCGCTCCGTTTGTCTATGGAAATTGGCTTTGGAAGCTCCGTCAACTGTAAAAAAATAAAAGTTAGTTTATTGAATATACTTACAAATTATGTTATACTATCCACGATGGGCACAGATCAAGTTCATGAAAGTAAGGACAGTTAAATTGGGGCAAAAGCTAAAGCGATACAATACTATGGAGATTTTGTGGAGGATCATCCTATGAGAAAATCAGGTGAAGGTATTAGGTTAAGCAACAAATCTGTCTTAAAAACACATAAGCAAAGGGTGAAGCAAAGGGATGTCCGGTTCTTTTCTTCGCTGAGATTTAAACTGATGGCATCATTTTTAGTTCCGATTGCTTTTATAATTATTCTTGGATTCGTATCTTACCATACCGCATCCACGGGACTAAAAAGCAGATACGAAACTGCCACCGCGGATTCCATCAACATGGCGGCAGAGTTCATGCGCTTCGGATTAATGAATGCCGAAGCTGCAAGCTCTCAATATGTGAGCGATACATCCATATCCAATTATCTTCGTAACAAAGGCAATATTACCGATCTAAGCGATACAAGGCGGATTGTATTCAATTCTTTATCCTCTAAGAGAACGACGGATGAATTTATTAGGAACATCTATATGATTTCGGCAGATTCCATGCCGATTACTACCTCTAATGCAACAATTCCCGAAGACTTCTATGAAGGCTTTACCGGGACAGATATCGGCAAATTCCTGGCAAATAACCGTATGAAGGTTATCTGGGACGGTCAGGATGACTATCTGGATCAAAAGCTGGGAGCCGCTCCCGAGACTTATTCGCTGCGTCTGATCAGAGGTTTCCTGGGCGCCGATGCCATTCTTATCATTGAGGTCAAGGCGGATACCATCCTCCGCATCCTCTCGGACCTTTCTTTTGATCCATCAGGATTCCTTGGATTGATCGCACCGGATGGCAGGGAAATTATCGATTTGTCCCGGAAAGAACCGGATCAGCCGGAACAGGCCGAACTGTCATCCCAGCCCGTATTCACGGGAGAAAGCTTCTATCAGGAAGCGTTGGCTTCAGAGAAGGATAATGGCTCGGGATACGTTGAGTATAGAGGTGCATCCTATCTATTCCTGTACTCAAAGGTGGGGGACACCGGAGCCATGCTGTGTGCATTGATGCCCAAGACCACCATAACCGGCCAGGCAGACAGTATCCGGCAGCTTACTGTAATAATTGTGATTGCCGCATGTATCCTGGCGATACTTTTTGCCGCCTTCTTTTCCTCCGGTATCGACAAGGCGATTCGGGAGATCAACCACAAGCTGCGTCAGGCGGCAAAGGGTGACCTGACTGTCTCCTTCCTGTCAAAGAGAAAGGATGAATTCCGTATTCTGATCGAAGAGATTCAGATGACTTTTACCAATATGAAGAATCTGGTCCGGCAGGTAAAACAGTTAAGCAGTGATGTATCGGAGTCTTCTGCCGGCATATCACATACCTCGGAGCTATTCCTGAAATCCTCTTCGGATATCTCCGGTGCCATGAGCGAGATAGAGCAGGGTATCAACCAGCAGGCAAAGGACGCGGAGGAATGCCTTCAGCAGATGGATCATCTGTCCCGGAGGATCGGGCTTGTGAGTGAGAGCACCAAGGAGATCGGAGAGATTGCTGATAATACGAAGAACCGGGTTCTTCAGGGAACCGTGGTCGCCGATGAATTAAACCGGCAGACCTCTTCCACCATTGCAATAACTACCGATATTATCAATGAGATAGAAAAATTAGCAGTTAAATCCATTTCCATTAATAAAATCATCAATGTTATCAACGAAATCGCTAATCAGACCAATCTTCTGTCTCTGAATGCATCCATCGAGGCCGCACGGGCAGGGGAACACGGCAAGGGCTTCGCGGTTGTGGCATCAGAGATCAGGAATCTTGCCGAACAATCAAAGTCATCGGTCAGTGAAATAAAAAAGATTGTCGACAGCATTCAGGAGGATACCAAAGGTGCGGTTGACATCGCCCATAAGGCTGAGGAGGTATTGCAATTACAGGAAAAAGCCGTTCAGAATACCACCGGTTCCTATGAGGATATCAATGAAAGTGTAGAGCGGCTTATCGTATTCTTAAGATACATAATTGAGAATGTGGATAATATTGAGGGAGCCAGAGTCAGTACCCTGGCTGCCATCGAGAATATCTCTGCGGTATTGGAGGAGATCGCTGCTTCCTCCAATAATGTGAACCAAACCTCCGGCAATCAATTATCCTCCGTGGAATTATTGAATGAATCCGCTGGCAAGCTCAATATCAATGCCGATCATCTGGTACGGGAAGTAGAGAAGTTCCGGGTAAGCTAGTTACCGGACATCCGTTCCCCGTTAATACAGGTATTGTAAAGGTATGTACAACCAGGAACACTTTGAATGAGCTGTTACATTATCACATATCATGATTATGTAACAGCTCATTCCTATAGACACCTGTGCAGCTGCCGCTTAATAAATTATAAATTTTATTGTTAATATCCCTCTTTCAGATCAACCATATTATTCAAAGGCTTCTTCTCCAGATAACGTTTCAGATTATCATAGAATATCTTGAAATGCCTCCGGTCATTGGTGGGGGAATACCCTGAAGCATGAGGTGTGATAATTACATTGGGCAGCTCCCAAAGCGGATTATCCTGCGGAAGAGGTTCCGGCTCCATCACATCAAGGCCCGCACCCCCGATCCAATTCTCCCGCAAAGCTTTGATCAATGCCTCCTGATCAATTAAGGAGCCCCGTCCGATATTCACCAGAAAGCTGTCCGGCTTCATAAGCCTGAGCCGCTCCTCCGTAATAACACTCCTGGTCTTTGCCGTTCCGGGCAGGCACAGCACTACATAATCGGACTGTTTCAAGACCTCATCGATTTCCTCCAGGGTATACAGCTCATCCACATATTCCGGCCGTTCTGTTATAGTCCTCTTTACTGCAAGTACTTTCGCTCCCCAGGCTTTGGCTCTTACGGCAACCCCGGAACCGATATCCCCAAGCCCGATGATACCGACCGTTGAACCCCAGAAATCCTTTGCTTCATAGATCCGGCTCCATTTCCGGTCTGCTTTATGATAAGCATAGCTCTGCAGGTTATGATTAAAGGATAATATCATGGAAAATACATGCTCGGCAATCGGCAGTCCGTATACGCCGCTGGAATTGGTAATACGAAGGTCTTTATTGTAAAAGAGATTATGATTAATATAATCCGCACCGGCACTCGGCAATTGCAGCCATTGAAGCGTCTTGGCCGCTGCAAACTGCTCCGGCTTAAGAAACCCGAATATAATCTCCGCTTTCTCTACCATCTCCTGAGTTACGTCACTGTCTCTGACATAGGTAACCGTATATCCGGATGCAGCCGCTTTAATCTGCTCTATATCCTCAGCTCTTATATGGAATAATTTGTTTGAGATAATTAATATGTTCATGAATCATACCTCCCAAGCCTTGCACTTTTGTTTTTTATTATACACAAAACCGGAGGATAAGAAAAGATATTTATCTTTCTATAAAGCTTGCCAGCGTCTCATTGAATTCCTCCTGCTGGTCATAAAATGCTCCATGTCCGCTGTAATAAAAGGGAATTAATTCAGAATTCTTTATGAGCCGGTGCATGATCTCACCCAGCTCATAGGATACAATCTCATCATGTATCCCATGAATCAGCAATGTAGGTACCTGTATCGATTCCGCTTCCGCAAAGAGCACTTCCCTTATCCAGGTCTCTGCAACCGCCGCGGTTGCCCAGCCTGCCGCCTGTAATCCTACCTGCAGGAACCATTCAGAGAAGGCTTCCGTGGTGTGTTGGAAGAAGAATCTGTTCCCAAAGCCTATCAGCATGTTCGGCCGATCCGTATACGTATCCCGAATCGTCTGCTCGATATCCTTCTGATCGGCGCCATAGGGAAAATCAGGACGTTTTATAGCACTGGGCGCTCCTGCTGCAAAGAGAGCCAGCTTCGATACCCCGTATCCGCAGTGTCTTCCCATGTATTTTGTGGCAATTGCACCGCCGTTGGAATGCCCGGCAAGTATGATATCCTTCAGGCCTAATGCATCGATCACCTCTCTGACATCATCTGCCAGGGTTCCGTAATCATAGCCATGGAAAGGCTTGTCTGAAAATCCGAAGCCCCTGGTATCAATACCGATACACCGGTATCCTCTCTTCGGTAATTGATCAAATTGATATTCGAACAATTTCGTACTTCCCGGCCATCCATGCAGGAACAGGATTGTCTTGCGTCCTTCCGGATTTAAGTCTTCCACATAAATCTTCACATTTGCTTCAACCGTTACATAATATCCCATAGATATCCACTTATGATAATTAGTTAGTAGATTCTATTCCGCTCCTGCCGCCCTGATACCGGAATTTCTGTTATATCCCCTTATTGAATGCACAATAGCCTGCCAGGTGACCTGGCAGGCTATCTCTTTCCTGATCCGGGGAATTACAGTGACTCATGTCATCTGGCGCCGGTCAGCCGGTATTATTGACTGCAGCAGATTCGTTACCGGCTGTTATTGCTGCTTTTGTTCTTCGGATTATCCTCCTGCAATCCGAATACCGCCCGGGCACTTTCTGCCTGAGGATCGTGTTTTATATGCTTGGAGTGGAACGTCTTGTCTTCTTTCTTATGATTTTTAGTACTTCTCATCTTATTGTCATCCGTCATATGAAGCCTCCTTGTATTAATCAAGGATATATCCCTGTTTATAAGGGTATATATCCGGGCTGGTTGGTCTCAATACAAGTATGGCGGAAAAGACGAAACTTATTCTTATCAAATGTAAATGTATAATAATGAAAACTGTGTGCTATGTTTATTCTATTAATTACTCCATTGTATTAACAGATTTCATTCCATTAATTGCTGGTTACCGAATAGCTGTTGCAGATGAAGTCCAGTCCGGCACTGGAGGAAGTGATCTCAAAGCCGAATTGTACGGTATTTACGGTCTGAGCTCCGCTGAACCAGCCTCTGCCGCTGATCCAATTAAGTATTGCCAGGATATCCACCGTACCGGAATTCGTATTGCCCGTTCTTACGAAGGAGAATACTTCATTGGAACCATTGCTGCCCCGATAGACATTCCAGGTGTGACCGCCGGAAGATACATTGGTATTAACCGGTACCGGATTGCCGGAGGAATCATAATTGTAGGATATGGGCTTTACATTGCCGCGGTAGTTCATCCATAACATGATTTCATATGTGGAACCGTTCGTCCAGATATCATAAGCTGTTACATAATCGCCGCTGCCGGGGCGTGTAACATTAAAGCTGCTTGTTAAGGTCCTTATTGAAGATAATGATCTGCCTATGGACTTTGTAACATTCGGATAAGACTTAATCCCGCCGGTATTCGGGTGCTGTGCCCATACTCCCCAGTTACTGTAGCTGTTCGCCCAGATGCCCTGGTATCCTGCCCCGCTGCCCCATATGTTATTATATAAGGTATATCCTCCATTATTCCATGTAGCCCATTGATCCGACGAAGACCATGCGGCCGCATATGCGGTAAGTGAAAAACCTGCAATCAGCATAACACTTAATATCAGGGATAATAATACTCTGACCCTTCTTTTCATAATGATTACCATACCTTTCATTATTACTTGCCTGCTTCAAGCTGTGGCATAATATTACTTATGTGCGGTTTCTTCATTATTATACGATAATATTATATGTTGCCGTTTTATTATAATGCTCCCTTTAATTCATGGAATATCTGCTGCTCCACATAGCGGATCTGCTTTTTCGTCATGGCAAATTGGAAGATGGCTTCCGAGGCATGCACGAATTCATAGAGATTACAATTTCCGGTCCGCTCACCAATACCAAACAAGGTGCAGTCGATATAATCTGCACCTTCCTTCGCACCCACGACGGAATTGGCTACCGCCATTCCCAGGTCATTGTGGATATGCATCTCTATTTTTATGTCGGAATAGTCCCGGACCATCCTTACCAGCTCTTTTGTTCTGTTGGGGGTAAGAACCCCTACCGTATCGGCAATCCGTACCATCCCGACTCCGGCATTCTGTAATTCCCTGATCATATTCAGCAGGAAGCCGATATCTGACCGTGAGGCATCCTCAAGACCCACAGTAACCTCCGTATTATTATTCCTGGCGATTTCCACACACTCCAGGACATTACGGATCACCCATCCTTTATTTTTCTTCAGTTTACTATAGATCTGCACATAGGAGACCGGTGCTCCGATGTGCAGGATATCCGGCTTACAGACCAGTGATTTTCTGACATCATTCTGGTTCATTCGGCTCCATACGGATATCTTTGCATTCTTCCTGTTCTCTATAATCCGGCATATTCCTTCTTCCTCGGTATTACTGATGACCGGAACACCTGCTTCTATCTCATATACGCCAAGATCATCCAGGAGCCTTGCGATTTTTAACTTATCCTCTATTCCCAAGGCAATGCCCGGACTCTGTTCACCGTCACGCAGAGTAGTGTCTACAATATGCTTTATTTCTTTCATCCCGGATTGATCACCATGCCTTTCGCACACAGCATACTTTATATGTGAATATATAAATCAGCTTACCGTGGGTTAGATTGCCTGCCCTTCATCTGGTCTGCTGCGGTAATGTATTATTAATTCATATTATGCAGACACAGCTTCTCCCTCAGAATCTGTATAAACTCCTCATCAGTCAGGCTTTTGCGGTACTTTGTACAGACCTGTCTTACACAATCCATAATCTGCTCTACCGCTTCATCCTCCGGAACAGGTAAGTTCAATTGCTCCATTTTAATCTTAATTGCTCTGGTACCGGAATGCTTACCTATTACCAGCTCTGATTTCCCTCCGACACACCGGGGGGAGAATGCCTCATAGGTCATCGGATTCTTGTTCAAGCCGTCTGCATGGATTCCGGCTTCCACCTTGAAGATGTTCTTCCCGATGATAGCCTTCCTGTTCCCTACCGGTTTCTGGGAGAACTGCTCATACAATGCGGTTATTTCCGGCAATACGGTCAGATCACGGTTAGGCTTGTGGCGGACGGCCAATCGAAGTGTCATCAGGACCTCCTCCGTTGCCGCATTATTCATACAGCCTGCAAAGCTTGTGGTTACGTCCCTGCCATATACCAATAACCACTCTACGGCCAGAGCACTGGCACAGCCATAAGTATTCTCCGGGCTGAATATGATGATGGAATTCGAAAGACTGCTTATGATCTCCGGTATGATCTTCTCATAGGAATGGCACATAAGATCATCCAGACCGACAATTCGGACCTCTTTTTTATTCTGGTAGTTCTTCAGCCGGATGATCTCACGGATATCATTTAACTGGAGCTCCATTATGGACTGCTCCGATTTCATCTCCTGCTGACTTACATACCGGTAAAATCCCGGATAGAACTTTGCCTCCTCTTCACAGGATACATTAAGGACATATTTTCCGGGCGGGAAACGGCCGATCTCCTCATAAAGGCGTACAGGCAATTCGATGGCATCGATACCGATCAGAAATAACAGTTCACAGAACCGGTATATGTCATCACCAAAGCGTATAAAGTTATATTGTGCCATTAGGGTATTATCGAGGATCCTTATCAATATTATCCAGCGCCTTTCCTATTCTGCTATTATTATATCATGAACAATTCCTATCCATAAACTCGTATGACAGACAGCATGCATCGTATCGGTTGTGCATACTCACGACCTTCTCGCTGATATACTGTCTGGCGGCATTATATCATAAGCTCAGCAACCGGTTCTCCATTGATAATATGCTGCTCCACAATCTTCTCCACGTCATCCTCGGTAAGGCTTCCATACCATACCCCTTCCGGATAGACAACCGCAACCGGTCCCTTGTCACAGATCCCAAAGCATCCGGTGTTATTTACCATAACCTCACCGGACAAGTCATTCTCATCAATGAGTTCAAGGAGCTTCTGCACAATGTCTACGGAATCCTTGGAGAAGCAGAAGCCCTTCTGCTGTCCGTTAATTCTGCAGCTGGTACAGACAAAGATGTGTTTGTTGATTTTAACCATTGTTCCCTCCGTTCTGCTGCCGCGACAGCATATATATTGTTAATTACACATATTATAAACAGGATATCCGTTGTATTCGCTTAAGCCTAATGAAAATCCGACTCTTTTATCAGAAAGGCTCTTACAGTAGTTCAGTGACCGCCTTCCGGACCGAATCCTCGATCCGATCCACATCGGTAAATACCTTGATGCCCTTCACACTCAGCTTCTGCCTGGGCGCCTCTCCGATTCTCATGGCGATTACCGCATTGCAGTCTGAGATGGTGCTTATAATGGATTCCATCTTATCTTCCTTCTCACCGCAATCCTCTGTGCCGGTACAGTACTTGTTCACAGCCCGTTTCTCCTTGAATACGGTATTGCCATTACAGTATTCATATACATAGAATTCTGTTACATGACCAAAATGCTGATCCACCAGCATCCCGCTCTTGGTTGCGACTGCCACCTGTATCTTCTTCTCTGCCTTTATCCGTGTAATATCAGCCGTAGGCTTTACAGCGTTATCTGCCGTAACAGCCTCTGTCTTGATGAATGGCTGATCAGACACTATCACTGCGGTCTCATCTTCCGGATTTACTGCTGTCTTCGTTACAGCTTTCACC
>JAFADH010000089.1 GCA_023424995.1 Bacillota bacterium
CTATGTAGAAGAAAACGGTTTGCGCATTTATGGGTTTGCGTTTGTTGCAGATAAGGCGCAATTATTGAAACTGGCCGAGAAGGACAAAGTGTATCGCATCTATACACAGCCTTTACAGTAGAATAACAAATAATATATCAAAGCCCATACTCTTCATGCCTTTACAAATCAAGGCCTGCACTAATCAAATAACGTCAGTCCGGGAGCTTCCTGACTTAAAACAAAAAAACTCGTAGGTATTCTTTTTATTTGATTTTATCAGCCTTTATTCTTCATATGGATAAAGGCTTTTTTTATATTTTACCTTTATCATTTTTTATCTGATTTTATCTAAAAAATACTTATTTTAGCCAAAAAATTAAGTCACAAATAAATTTGACAGCTTCCAAGTTTTATCGGCTTTTTCCTTACCTCTATGCTACAATAGCCCTATGGTAACAGGAAACGTCAGTTTGTTGATGTGGGATAAATTATGAGTGCTTGCCCTTAATTTTACTTATGAAGGGGTGATCTTTCCTTGACTACATTACATAGAAAGGGGAGTGAGCCTTATGACAGTTGCAGAAGCTTTATCTTTAACGGTAACCTTTTGCTGCTTTTGTCGCAGCCTTAATCACTCTTGTTGTTCATTTGATAAAGATGAACAACAAAAAATGATTATCCTGCACCGTCCAAAGTCTTGGATAATCATTTCTTAGCCGCTTAGGAGAAGCATAGGTTTTAATCCTATGTTTCCTGCTGCCTATATTATAACAGCAGCTTCACTTTTTATATAGTAAAGGATAATCTTATTTCTACCAATAGTCTTTGCAGTTTAAAATTGCATTATCTTTACCTAAGTATAAACATAACAGGAAGTTCATGTTCTCCCCGCACAAAATCATCAGCCCATATTCCATTACTCTGCATCAAGTCTCTCGATTTTGAATATTACAGGCCTTGTTCCATCATTGCAGCAGGCAATCATCATCTTTTCATCATTAGTCCAGCCTTCCATAATTGAACCGCCCTGAAGTGCTGCATAAACATAGCGGCTTATGCAGTCCCATGCTTCTGAGCAGAATTTACCATCCATCATATGCCAGAAATCATCTCGCTCCTCGCTCCGCTCAAGAATAAATTCCTGTCCAACCTCAAATATACTGCACGGTCCGGACTTTGGATCAGCCAGATATCGCTCCTGCAAATCAATAAAGCATTCCTTCTTGATAACTGTGATTTTACATTTACGTTTCTTGATCATGACATCTTTCCCCAATTGTTTATATTGCTTAGTCCATTGAAAAATTCCTATTTGCCTTAATAATGCATAATTTACTTCATCCTAAAATGACTGCTTATAACATAATGGCAAGTTACTAACTGCAGCTATCTCTCTCAAATCAAATCCAATAATTTTATCGTTACTGTCATACACTTATTATTTATTGGCTGTATCCACTCGCCAACTAAGAACTTGTTTGTATTTATCGTAACCGTCAAAGAACACTTCCGCTTTAATGATTCAAATTACAGCTTCAGCCACAGAGCAGGACGGACGCCGCCTGTACATTTGCCGTCGCTGATGTTGCCTTTCAATATATTGTTGCCTTGAATACCTATATTACCGTCAGTCCCGAAGATGTACACGGCTTTTACATTAACGCGGCCGGGCGACCGAAGCCACCACCACCAACACCATTCTTTACCCTGAAGTTTTGCTAATCGCTTACTGTTGTTTTCATCTTTTCTTTCAAACCAATATCTTTGATTTTTTCCTCGGTTTTGCAGTTTTGAACTGCTATCACCGAAATATTTGCACACTTCCTCAATGCTTAATAAAAATATGCTGTCCCTCGTATCTGCTCCGCCCTTTGAACCATACCACTCATTGTCAGGATTTTTATTTAACACCGAAATTATTCTTGACTTATCAGTTGCATTGAATTTGTCATAGAACTCACCGTTCAGATATTTTCTTAACGAGCAGTCAGCCCATGTTATATCCTTATAAGCGTCATGGTAAGCACGTTGTTCTATGATATACTCGGTTATAATCAAAGCCGTATTGTTTTTTATGTCAAGAATGCGCCAGTTATAACCGCCGAATTGCATTACCCCGCCGATATTAAATTCTTCCATTCACTTTCTCCTTAATAGAAAATAATAAATCAAGTTGTAAATCCTTCATTTCACCGTTTTGAGAATAGTTATAAAATTTATTGTTTATAAACAAGTATAGCATAGAAACGCAAATGTTTCCACAATAATAATCCAAGCCTCTCTGCGGTCTGACGTCGCCGCCCAGGGATTTTTTATATAGATAAATCAAACAGAAAAGGAGATTTTTCACAGCATACAAGACAGGCGAATTAAAACTAATCCGCATGACACGTAAAACAAAACATTCGGAGATGTTCATTTATCTGGTTCTATCAGCCTTTATCTTTCTTATGGATGAAGGCTTTTTATATAATTTATGTTTTCTCTCTTTTCGTCTGTTTTCATCAGTTTTGAGCCTGATTTGAGTCAAAAGCTGAGTCAGAAAAAAGGACTGTCTCCAGTCCTCTCTTTCGCTAATTTACTCAATTTAATTCCATTTCTACCGACTTCGATAACAAGAATACTACTCTTGCTTGCTATAATTCAGTAGCTTCATTCAGATTCCTTTAACCCAAGGCAAACTGCTCATAGGCAAATAAACCATTACATCATCTCAATATTAATTCAACATAATTTCCTTAATTGATATTTTCTTTATTCTTGCAGCGTAACAAAACATAATCACTTCGTAAATGAATTCAAATGAGATGAGAACAATGATAAACGCCTTAACATCAAAGTTATATTCCGGGATATTCTCTACGTTTTGAGAGAATATTGAAAGCATAATTTTCAACAAACCGTATTGATAGATTGTTCCAATTGC
>JAFADH010000094.1 GCA_023424995.1 Bacillota bacterium
TAACGGAATAGTTCCCTGTATAAGGTGCAATTACCGTAAATGCAACACCGGTTCCATTCGTATAAAGATTATCTACGTAACCACTTCCGCCGTATCCTGCATGCTCTGTGCTAATCTTAGCACCACCCGATAAAGCTGCATCTTCTGCCTCATAAAGTGCGGCTTTCTTAATGGTGAGCGTATCCAGAATAAGTTCACTGGAAGCCGGTGCAGTCATGCGAATTTTATTAGTTCCTTCCTGCAAAATAATATTATATACTTTCAAAATATCCATGTTTGCCGTATAGTTTCCATTCGACTCAAAGCTCAGTGTTCTTTGCTGACTGTCATTGACAGTCAGCAGCATGGAAACAGCAGAACCGGTAACGGTGTTGTTGTAGCGGAAATCAAGAGAGTACATGCCAACGCTTCCCGCTTCTACGTCAAACTCTACATATCCGCCGGCTTCATTAAATTTAATATTACCGGAGCCTGAACTCCTGGCACTGTTACTGATGATTCTCTTCTCTACACCTGCACAAGCAGCATCTTCCGCTTCCAGCACTTCACTCTTTTCCTCACCGGACGGTCTGTCAAAAACAGTTCCCGGATTAGAAGGTACACCCACATTAACAAAACTGTTATCTGTCCAACTAACCGGAGTAGCTCTGACCCAGCGATTGGAGCCGGTCTGTCCGCCTACCGGGCCTGCATGGTGAATCAGCCAATCTTCCGTACCGTCTTCGGATTTTACAAAAAGGGGGGATCCCGGTCCGAACGCACTGTTCTCAGGCGATTTCTGCATCAGCGGCACAGGAAGCTTCTGCCAGGAATCCGGATTTAATAAATCTGAACTTAAGTCTGCATAGGATACACCTACACTGTAGTTATCATTCATAAAGCTGCTTGCAGAGTAAGCAAAGTACACCTTGCCGTCTTTTTCTACTACTGCACAACCTTCATTGATATTGTCTCCGTGCTTTTCCCAGTCATAAATTGGTCTTGCCAGAGTACACTCTCTTCCTTTTGACAGTTCTCCTGTTGAATCTGCTACTGTTCCATTATCCAGAGTCCATGGATTCAACATCTTTACGATGGTAGGACACTCATCAAACTTGGTTCTGGTATCAGTAATAGCCGCTCCGCTCACTGTTCCCAAATAATTATCTTCATAGTAGAAATACTTGGTATAAGTATAGTATCTTTCTCCTCCCATGGTAATAACACCACATGGAAGTCCATAGCCTTCTGCATTCATAAGGCCGGCTTTCTCCGTAGCTTCTCCATTTTCATCCCTATTTGACCAGCTGCCCTTCAGCTCCCAAGTTCCTTCAAATGGATCTGGCGATTCATTTTCCAGTACATAAGTGCTTGGATGTCCATAGCCGAAGTCAGTCTCCGGACCGGATGCAAAATAGATATACCACTTACCCTCCAAACGATAGATGTATGGCCCCCATACATAGCCAAAGTTCTCCGGCTTCTTCCATACAAGTCTGCTCTTTGCAGTAGATATTCCCAGTACAGTCTCTGCTCTCTTCAGATAAATATCATTATCTGTAGCAAAGCCGCAATAATAAAAACCATCTGCATCTCTTGCGATTGTCGGATCTGCACCTCTCATAAGAGGATTACGATACTGGCTTTCCACGTCCGCCTGTGCTGTCTGTGCCGGCAGCAAGGTGGTAATTACCATTACTGCCATCAGCATAAAACATAACCATTTTTTTCTCATTTTAAATACCTCTCTCCTTTAATTTATTTTGTATCCTTCATGTGTCACTGCAACCCGCTTCTTTTCCCCGTGCCACATAATAGGAATTTCCACCCGCTTCCACTTCCCCTGCAAGTGTGGATGAAGCAACTATTGAGGTTGAAGCGTATTTCCTTTAACCTTTATCCTTTCACTGATCCGGCAGCCAAGCCTGAAATAACCTGTTTTTGAAGAAATATAAATGTAATGATACTGGGTATGACAACTACTACCGTTGCTGCAAACATGGCACCGTAATCGCTGGCAAATGCACTTTTAAAATAGTAAAGTGCAATTGGAAGGGTTCTTTTTCCGGTCTCTCCGGTTAAAGTCAGAGCCAGCTGGAACTCGTTCCAGCACAGTAAAAACTGAATTACACCCGCCGTAGCAAATGCCGGTCTTGTAAGAGGCAGTACAATCTGCACAAAGGTTCGTAAAAATCCGGAGCCATCAATATAAGCGGCCTCTTCCAAGGTATACGGAATGGTCTGTATGTAACTCATCATGACATAAAAGGTAGTCGGCATACCAAGGGCTGTGTATACAAGAATCAGACCGGTTCGCGTATTATATAGATTGGTTGCATTTAATATGGTATATAATGGCTGAAGCAGCGCTGCTCCCGGAATAATCAATCCCATGGAAAACAGAAGCATCACCGCTCCCCTTAACTGAAAGGAGCATCTTACCACTACATAAGCTGCCATGGAACATACAATAACATTCAGCGCGGTTCCTGCGATGGCGATAAAAATACTGTTTTTATAAAAAGTTACAAGAGGCGCCAGCTTAAAGGCTGTCGTATAATTGCTAAAGTGAAAACCGGAAGGAAACCACAGAGTTCCGGACAAAATCTCACTATTGGTTTTAAATGAAGAAAACAACACCCACGCAAAGGGCACAATGGAGATGACCACTATGACCGCCAGCAGCAGGGCTGTAAGTATTTTTCTAATGCTTCGAAACATGATGTCATCCTTTCTGTTCTTTTGCGTCCATATGAAACATTTTACGAATACTTTTAAGCACAATCATGCCCAGAAGTATCAGTAAGACACCTTGTGCATTCGCCAATCCATAATTGTTGTTGGTAAATATCGTTTTATACAGATACATAGGCATGTTCATGGTTCTGCTTCCCGGTCCGCCGTTGGTGGTCATCATGATAATGTCCAGCTTCTGCAGCATACTGGCGGCTGCCAGAATTGCAGAGGTTCCGATAATATTTTTCATAAGAGGTAAAACCAGATATATATCTGTCTGAAAAGACGAGGCCCCATCAATCTTTGCCGCTTCATATACATCCTCGGAAACAGATGACATCTCAGCCATGACTAAAACTGTAACAAGTCCTGCATATGGAAGCCATGTCATGGTAACCGATAAAAATGCGGTCTTTGGATCCATAAACCAGTTCTGAATAAAGCCTTCTCCCGTTATATTCGTAATTAATGAATTGATAAGTCCATACTGCGGATTCATCACACACAAGAACAGCATCCCAAGTGCTGCACTCGAAATAACATTTGGTATAAAGTAAATGGTTCTTATTGCATTGCTATACCATCTCTTTTTCGCTAAAACAATTGCTACGGTAGTTCCAATCAGTACATGAAAGGTTGCCTGAAGAAAAATCCAGACAATCGTATTTTTTAAACTGTCAATAAAAGTTTGGTCTTCTGTAAATAAATACATATAATTCTTTAATCCAACCAATGATATTTCCTTGCCAATGGACCAATCCGTAAAGGAGGTTCCAAACAAGACTACAATAGGCCCAAGGAATATAAAACCAAATAATAAGATCCCCGGAAGCAGAAATAGTATGATCCATTTCTTATTTTTTGTCATAATATTCTCCGTTCTGTAAAAAAACCGCAATAAATAGCACAAGCATAAATATGAAGCTCGGTTAAGTCCTTATTTATGCTTGCGCAATCGGTTAAAACATTTTATTGCTTGCTCCGTTCGGCTACCTTTGTAAGGTAATCTGCAAACTCCTCCGGAGTAACCTCATCATATGCAAGTTCCGGATATCTAACAGACGTTTCATCTACGATAGCGGAGAATGCTGTATTATCGATATTCTCAAAGGTATACTTTGCACCACCGGACAGCTCAATCAATTCTGCAAGAATTGGATTAGCAGCTTTGTACTCCGCAGACAGCTCGATGTTGTCTGTCAAAGGAAGAACACCGGCCTTCTCAAGGAATACGCTCTGAGCATACTCACTTGTCTTGAACTTAAGGAATTCAAGAGCACCCTTCTGTTCTTCTTCCGATTTTCCGTTAGTACAAAGAATATATCCAACCTCAAACTGTGCAACTAATCCATCTTCCGGATAAAGAGCCACACCAACCTTATCACCAAAACCTGGCATAGACTTGGTTTCATCTGTAAAATCAGGACACATCCAAGGTCCGTTTGCAATCATAGCCACATTACCCTGCTCGAAGTTGTTTGCTGCATTTGCATAAATTGCACCTACCGCATCCGGAGTGGTGTACTCCTTCAAACATGTTTTAAGCATCTCCAGGCCCTTGATAACTGAGCTATTGCTATAGTTGGTAGGATAGCTGGTATTCATAAAAGCATTTCCCTCCGCACCGTCAGTGCCGATCATAGCCGCCAGCCAAAGGTTGGTAGTCCATGCATTTTCACCGGTCATCAAAGCCAGTGGTGTAAATCCGGCTTCCTTCAGCTTTGCATTGTTGCTCATGAACTCATCCCAGGT
>JAFADH010000062.1 GCA_023424995.1 Bacillota bacterium
AAGAGTTATCCTTTGATCGGTAATATTAAAATACTCATGGAAATATTATGTAATTTAGTGTAGTATTAATTTATTAATTGCAGGCGGATGGTGAGGGCCAATATATTTTGGATAAGACACCGTCTGCACCGTACTTAAAAATCGGAAGACCCGGCCAGCATATGAATAACATTCTATGCGCTGCTGGTACAAAAGGAGCGTGAAACATGACCCCACATGAACTCATGGTGAAAACCAACCATTATCTCATTAAAGGCGGTGAGTTGACTGTTGGACAAAAAGCGAACATCGTCGGTCAGTTTCTTGCCGCGCGAAGCACCTCCGAACAAGCCAAACGGTTTTACCGCAGTGTAAAATACCCCAATAACATCGATAGCGACGGGCGGCAGATGTATCCGATTTTTTACATGCCTCCTTATAATGACGGTGAAAAGCTTAAGACTATTTATAACCAAATGCCAAAGACCCACATCTTCTCTGCTAATATGTATGAGCTTGAAATTATGCGGCTGCTCTGTCTGTTGGTACCTGAAAATCCGGTGGTTTGTGATATGTCGGCACAAACGCTGGAACGGTTGAAAACCACTTGCTTTGGGAATATGAACGATGGTTTGGGCGAATGCTTTGACACTTCTCTTGTGGTGCTTCGCTTTTTGGCAGCAGCCGCGCCGGATGACACCGCTTGGATGAAAAGCCGGATTGACAATTACAACGCCTATGCGGGTGAGAAAAAGCGACCATGGTATGCGCTTTGGTATTTCTGGCTCTGCCTTTCCGAATTGCCGTTTGAAATTGCAGAGCCAGAAATTTTGAAATATAAGGGCCAAATGCTCCCATGGTTGACTACCAGAAGCGCGGTGATGAACAGCGAGCATGATATTAATGTTCACCCTGTGATTATTTGCTCCCTGCGCAACTGCCTGTGCCGTTTCCCTGAGTATATGCATATCAATGGTATTCAGCCATATGTGAGCGAAAAGGACGGACGACTGCATTTTGATATGAATGCAGGGGGATAGCAGATTTGCCGGATATATAATTCTACATTCCCGGCTTGTGTTTACATTGCGGAGGTTTACACAAAAGATACCATTACAAGACAAAGAATTGTATCTGGCCTATTACAAAAGGTTATTCAGTGAGAAATACGGTGCGAGGCTTTCTGTAATATTAAGGAAGAGAGGCGGCTATACGGACAGCGACGGCTTTTTTAGGAGAATGACGGAGCTTATACGGAGCGAGCTGCCGGAAATACCGCTGTCATTCGATTTAGAGCATGAAGATAATAACTATTACAAAGGCATTAATTTTAAGCTGTATATGGAAAAGGATAATGAGAAGATTGAAATTGGGGATGGAGGCTTTGTTGACTGGATAGCGAAGCTGATAAGCAATAAAAAAGCACGTTGTCTCATAAGCGGGGTGGGAATGGATAGAATGCTTCTGCTTTAAGAAATAATCGCTGAACAGGAATTTACAGGAGGGATATCTCATGAAATATCTTACAAAGGAGTGGTATGAATTAAGTCAGCGGACAGTGCTGCATTTTGACATGAAAGTGAATCAAGGGGCTGCTGTTTATGACGAAGCACTCTATTCACGGCTCTATAAGAGAAAAGAGAAAGAATTTATAAAGATACAGCATGAGGTTTATGACGTTGATCCACGTTTTATGCTGGAACGGGACGGATGTATGCTTGTGCCCCTCAATAAATTAATAAGTGATGAAGAAATAACCGAAGAGGATAAAATAGTGTATCATATGCCGCCAGAGGAAAAAGAGCGCATTCAGATAATGATAGGGGAGTACGATGTTCGCCCACCGTTTGATGAGGAAAAATACAGGGAAGAATTCCGCTCTATTCAGGAAACGGTAAAAAGAAAAGCGGAAGAAAGACTCCCTCACGAACTCTCTCAACAAATTGCGGACATGCGGGTTTTCTCCCTGGGCTACTGCACGAAGGAGGTACTGAATCAGCTGAAAAAAATCAGCAAAGAGAACGAAAAGAAAATGAACCGTATTTTAAATGAGTATTCAAAAGCACAGCAGGCAGAGCACATTCCTCAAAGCATCAGAGAGAGCTTCGGTTTTCATGATTGCAAGGTAACGGAGTTTACAGCCGGTAAAAATATTGTCATGCGGTTCGATGTACAGGGAGGCTTCACTGATCTGAATAAGATTACTTTTGTTACGTCTGAAATTATCAAACAGGAAGAACATATTGCGGGCAGTACCTGGATTTATGAAGAGCTGTACAGCACGGAAAACGGTTATGAAGCCCATATGCTTTTTGCAGGTGAAGGGATGCAGGAGCTTATTATCAGCTGTGAAGATATAATAATAAACAAAGAGTAGAATGGATTTTTCAAAAAATTCTGCTAAATTCTTTAGGTCAAATCGAAAATGGTACAGACGAAGGGTTGGGCACCTGCCTCCAACCTGATAAAAAGTAATCAGGATATTGATTGCCAGGTATTAATATCAGGAACGGAGAAGGATAGCGGACCGGAAAGCCGGAAGAGAGCGCTATTGACAGTTTGTTTTCAGCAGAATATACTTAATGCAAATATTGTTGTGCAGTTAGGGGGAGATTTTTTGAGTGAGAATATATTTGATAAAATCAGCTTAATGGAATCATTTGCGACAAAACAGGAACGGGTGATTATTGATTTTATCCGTAATAATCCCATTAAAGAAATTATAATGCTTTCTATAACAGAGTTTTCGGAAAAGGTAAGCGTGGGAGATGCTACGACGTTGCGTTTTTGCAGGAAACTTGGATTAAAGGGTTATTCAGAGTTCCGCTTTCTGTTGTCGCAGAACATGAACAATGGCGAAAATGAGACAGGAAATGAAGCCGCCAGAATTCTGGATAATATGGTGCTGGCGCTTAAATCCACCTATGATCTGTTTGATTACGAACAAATTAAAAAATCGGCAAGCCTTATTTTGCAGGCAAGAAATATTTACGCTTATGGCAGCGGCAACTCAGGGCTGGCCGCACAGGAATTTCGCAACAAAGTTTTGCGTTTTGGTTTAAATGTTATTAATTATTCGGATAGTCATTTTCAATTAATCAGTACTTCCATAATGAACGAAGAGGATGCTCTGGTACTTTTTTCTGTAAGCGGACAAACCAAGGATATGATAAGTCTTGCCAAGATGGCAGCAAGGCAAGGAGTTAGATTGATTATTGTGACGAATTATCTGAAATCTCCTTTAGCTAAGTTTGCAACAGCATTACTGTATGTAGTAGGAAAAAGCGCACCTTTAAACAGCGGTTCTCTTGTTTCCAAGGTTTCTCAATTGTATGTTGTGGATGTTCTAAGTAAAGAAATTTTACAGCAGATGGGGGAAAGTGCGGAAGAAAATCTGAGACGTACCGCTGTGGCGGTTATGGATAAAGAAATGTAAAATTGAAAAGCTGTGTAAAATATATATGATCGATAACACACCGCAGAGGGGATTACTTTTGGGGTGTGTATTTTTATAATAAAAACTATAGGAAAACTTTCAAATACGATTGACTTGAATTTTCATTTATGATAGAATGTAAATGAAAATTCAAGTCAATCGTATTTGAAGAAAAATAGGAGGTATTTAAAATGAAAAAGTTATTTTGTGTTTTTTTATTCTCTTGTATTGCAGCGGCAAGCATGGTGGGATGTAAGTCTGCTGATGATCAGGCGCCTTCTGACGTAACTCCCACATCGTCAGCTCCGGCAGATGGAAAAGAACCTGCTCCCAAAGGAGAGGATCTTATTTTTTGGGGTTATTGGGATGGTGAAGTAGCGGATCAAATCAATGAAATTGTCGGTGCATTTAATGAGAAAACCGGCAACAATGTGCAGTATGTTGCCCAAGCTGATATGATGAACTCATTTCAGGCGGCTGCAATTTCCAATGATGTTCCGGATCTCATGCTGTGGGATGCTTCGGAAGTGAGGCGTTATTCGCGTATGGGCCAATTGCTCAGTATTGACGATTACATTATAGCAGCCGGCATTCCAAAAACAGATTTTAACGAAGAGTCCATCCGCGAGCTTACCGTGGATGATAAATTATATGGTTTGCCCATGAATCTGGATATATGGGGCTTATATGTCAATATGGATATCCTTCGTGCAGCCGGCATTGAGGAAGCGCCTTCTACCTGGGATGAAGTAAAAGCTGCTGCCGTAGCTTCAATGGAGGTGGACGGAGTAAAGGTGGGATTAAATATGAAAATGGCGCCCTACCTTTTTAACTCGTTTTATGCGGCTAATAATGGAAAGCCTTTAAGCGATGACGGATTAACTGTGAATTTGGATGATAAAGCCCTGCAGGTTCTGGAATATTTTAAAGAGCTGATTGATGCGGGGGTGTATACCACAAAATATACTGCTGAAAATGGCAGCGACGGTTTCCTTTCCGGTGAAGAGGCTATGTGCTTCTGGCCTACCTCAATGCTTCGCAGCTACAAAACCTATGGCGATCAAATTGACTTTACATTTATGCCGATTCCCCAAGGCAGAGCCGATAACGCAAAGGCGGGCGGCACGCAGACAAGCTGGAGTCTTGTAATTCCGGCAGCCTCGAAGCATACGCAGGTCGCACAGGAATTTTTAGCTTTTGCTTTGCATGACGATGAAAACAGCTTAAAATGGTGTGATATTGTCGGCGGCTTTTCTGCCTTGAAAGCGGTTCAAAACGACGAAAAGTTTGCAAATGATAAATACCTGAAAAATGTAATTGCAGATTTGGATAACCATCAAATCCGTTCCGATGTACCAGGCTTTATTAATCTGGAAGGCACCTGCTACGGACCGGAAATTGAAAAATTGTTCGAAGGCGCGCAAACCCCGCAAAATACGCTGGATGTTATGAAAACAGAAGGCGACAAGCTTTTGGCCCAGTATAGAGGGGATAACTAAAGATTTAAAATACCGAAACGTGGATACTATATAAAGTAGCCGCGTTCCGGTTTTTAAACATCTTTGAAAAATTATTATAGGGAGAAGACAATATGAAACAAGTGCTGCTGCCCCCCGCAATCAATCTAAAGAAAACATACAGACGAAATCTGACCGGATGGCTTTTTATCACTCCGGCGATGATTGTGTTTGTAATGTTCTTATTTATTCCGGCTATTATGTCGGTGTACCTCAGCTTTACTTCGTATAATGTTTTTTCCCCTGCAAAATTTATTGGGATAAAAAACTATACGCGTGCGTTTTCCGATACATATTTTTTAATAGCACTTAAAAATATTTTTATGTATGTTATCATGTTTGTTCCGTCGGTGATTGCTTTGTCGTTTTTGCTGGCTGTTTTGCTGAATGCCAAAGTAAAAGGGATAAAGTCGTTTCGCATTTTGTTTTACCTGCCCTGCCTTACCTCAACGGTTGCCTCGGCAATTGTCTGGAAATGGCTGATGAACCCAAGCAGCGGTCTGCTGAACAAAATAGGGGGCGTTTTCGGGCTGCCTCGAATAGTATGGCTTAATGAAAGCAAAACAGCGCTTGTTTCTATTGTGATAATTTGTGTTTGGTCGACGTTGGCAAGCAATATTATGATCTACCTGGCAGCGCTGCAGAACATTCCGCAATCTGTTTATGAGTCTGCAAAAATTGACGGCGCAGGGACGGTGAAGCGTATGCTGCGAATTACGCTGCCGTTAGTAGCGCCCACTACGTTTTTTGTGACGACAATGGCGCTGATAGGCTCTTTTCAAGTATTTGACCAGATTTATGTGCTTACCTCCGGGGGGCCGGCACACGCCACAACCGTACCGATGTATTTGATTTATACGAATGCATTTAAAGAGTCTCAAATGGGTTATGCCTGCGCACAGGCTATGGTACTGTTTGTAATGATTATGGCAGTAACATTTATTCAGAGAAAATTTAACAAGGAAAGCCGGATTTAATATGAAAGAAACGAAAACAAAACCGAAAGTGCAAAATAAAGCACGCATTATGGGTAAGTGCTCGAAGCTGGGGACTTATATGTTACTGATCTTTTTTTCAATCGTATTTACCCTGCCGTTTTATTGGTCGGTGCTTACATCTTTTCGTCCCAATGACCAGATATTTTCACAGGGCATCAATCTTTTCCCGGGCAGCGTGACGCTTGAACATTATATAAAGGCTTTTGAAGTCATTCCCTTTATTCGATATTCCCTGAACACGCTTTTGATAACCGGCATGATTATTTTCAGCAATCTTGTCTTTTGCTCCATGGCAGGATACGCCTTTGCAAAACTGGAGTTTTTCGGCAAAAAGATTATTTACCGTATGATGCTGTTCAGTATTATGATCCCGGGAACGATTTTAATGATTCCGCAATTTCTTATATTGGTAAAGCTTCCCCTGGTTGGCGGCAATAACATTTTCGGACAAGGCGGGTCCGGACTTTCCGGCAGCTTACTGGGTGTTGTTCTTCCCACGGCAATCAGCGTTTTCAATATTATGTTCATGCGTGCGTTTTACATCTCAATGCCGGATGAAGTAGGTGAAGCGGCCCGCATTGACGGTGCAGGTGAAGCGCGTATCTTTTTTCTGATTTACGCGGCACTGTCCAAGCCGGCACTGGCAACGCTCACTGTGTTTTGTTTTCAGGCGGGGTGGAACAGCTTTATGTGGCCGAGCATCATTCTCCGCAAAGGCGATTTCAAAGTGCTGTCGCAAGGATTGCAGTCCTTTGCATTTAATAACAATGTTGATTACGGGCCTATGATGGCGGCAACGGTTTGCGCAACAATTCCCGTGTTGATTGTATTTTTGCTTGCACAAAAATATTTCATCGAGGGAATCGCGTTTTCCGGCACAAAATCTTAATATAAAGGAGAAACGCATGAAAGAAAAGTTTACAATTTATTTGCTTCATCTTTCTCATACGGATGTGGGCTACACTGACACACAGGAAAAAATGAAAGCGCACCACATTGCATTTATTCGGGAGGTACTGCAGCTGATAAAGAAGAATCCGCAATTTGTATGGAATTGTGAGAGCTACTGGTGTGTGCAGCAGTTTCTAAAAGCGGCGTCCGACCAGGAAAAAGCAGAATTTATTACCGCCGTAAATAGTGGAAATATCGGTCTTTCGGCCAGCTATTTAAATCTTACGGACCTTGTGCCGGCATATGTGCACGATGAAATTATGCAGGAATGTGCTGCTGAAAGAGCGAAAATGGGGCTTACGGCAAAGAGTGCGATAACCGCGGATATTAACGGCTACAGCTGGGGGTACGCAGATATATTAGCGCAAAACGGCGTTGAAAATCTCATGTCGTGTATCCACACGCATCATGGATATCATCCGTTATTTCAAAAACAGGCGCCCTTTTACTGGGAGTCACCAAAAGGCAATCGGATCCTTTGCTGGAACGGCGACCATTACAATCTCGGCAACGAACTTGGCATTGCGCAGGCGGCATGGTTTGAATATACGCTTCAGGACGGAATGTCCCTTGCACAGGGAAGTGAATTTGAAAAAGCGGTTAAGCGTATTTATGCTTATGTCAATTCTTTGGAAGCTCAGGATTATCCGTATGCATTTGCACCGGTTACACTTAGCGGAAACATGACGGACAATTCGCCGCCCTCTTTAAAAATCTTAGAGTTTGTGCATTTGTTTAATGCACAAAGCGGCGACGTGCAATTGGCAATGTGTACACTGGATGACTTTTTTGCACAGCTGGCGAAGGAAACGGAAGAAATTCCTGTCTATTCAGGTGACTGGACGGATTGGTGGGCAGACGGTATCGGCTCCACACCGGCAGATGTGATGCAATACCGCAATGCCGCACGCAGCTTCCATGTAATGCAGAAAATGAATTGCAGGGAAAAAGCGGAGCTTCGTCCGTATTATAAGGACGCTTTATATAATCTTATGTTTTACGGCGAGCACACGTGGGGATATTCTTCGTCAATTACGGAGCCGTTTCATCCGCAGGTGAATAATTTGGATCAATGGAAACGCTTATACGCATTAAAGGCCAGCGAGTCCGTAGTTATCATGCAGGAAAATCTGCAGCAGTCACTGGGCGAGACGGCAATATCACTGCATAAAACTATTAAATTTCGTGCGGTGAACCCGCATACGGTATATTTTGAAGGGATGTTTACCTGTGACCTTGAGCATTTTTATGGCTACAAGCATTTTGATGTGATTGATAATGAAACAGGAGAAAGTGTTCCCTTCCAGTTAAGCAGCTATTCCAGAGGTCCCAAGCTTTGCATATGGCTTTGCCTTGCTCCGAAGCAGACCAAAACATTTGCGCTGAAAGAGCTGCCTGCGAAACCTCTGGTGTCGGCCGGCAGAAAAGCACTGACCGGTATCGAAGGTATAAATGACCTGTACTGGCGGATTTGTGAAGATTTAGAAAATGGCGGCTGTATCAGTATTGACGGAATTGAAAATAATTTCTTTAAAATCACCTTTGAACTGGGTACAGGGATCAGTTCTATCTACAGCAAACAGGAAGAAAAAGAATTGCTCGATACTCAGCATCCGTATGCTGCATTTACACCGGTTTATGAAGTGACGGAGAGAGATGTCGGGGAGGACTATCTGTGGGTGCGGCGCAACATGGGCAGAAACCGCAAAGCGGTACGCACGCAGCGAAGCACAGGTAAAATGTACGATGTGAAGGTTCTTGAGAACGGTATGCTTTATTCGCGTGCGGAGCTCAAATACCGCCTGGACGGTGTGCAGGAGTGCAGTGTGATTGTTACCGCCTATAAGCTTGCACCGAAGATAGATTTTAACTTCCGCGTGCATAAAAACAGCATTTGGGAACCTGAGAACTTATATCTTGCATTACCTTTTTCGGCACAAAAAATATTTATCGACAAAACCGGTGCTGTTTTACGTCCCCGCATTGACCAGCTCCCGGGTACTTGCGTTGATTTTTATGCGATACAAAACGGTGTTGCCTTTTGCGCAGAAAGCAGCAGTTTATTAATTACAACCCCTGATGCGCCGCTGGTCAGCTTTGGTACACTGAAAGCGCATCCCATTAAGCTGATGGGTGAAAACGCAGAAAATTGCGATGAGGTTTACTCGTGGGTTATGAATAATTTTTGGGAGACCAATTTCAAGGCGAGTCTTGGCGGGTTCTATCAGTTCAGCTACAGCTTAAATCTGATGAGAGGCAGCAATGCCGAAGAAATCTTTCAGACTGGCGAAGCCTTAAATGAGAACATATTGCAATTTTATATGTTTGATGAATGAAAAAAGGAAAGATAAAAATATGAAAACATTAGGGATCGACCTTGGCGGTACGCAAATAAAATATGGTATTGTCGAAAACGGCAGCGTTCCGGAAAGTGCGCAATGTGATACTCCCTCCAGCAGAAACTACACTGAGGTTTTAAATAAAATTATTGAAATTTCACAGCATATGCTGAAAAGCCATCCGGACATTAGTCATATCGGTTTGGCAGCGCCCGGTATCATTGATACAGGTGCAGGAATAATCCATTATTCCAATAATTTTGACTGGCATGAGGTTCCGGTTTGTGCAGACATACAGCACGCTGTAGGAAAAAAGGTCAAAATTGCAAACGACGCACAGTGTGCGACACTGGGTGAAGCTCTGTATGGAGCCGGTAAAGGCTTTTCAAGAGTTGCAATGCTTACGGTGGGCACAGGTGTAGGAGGCGGTTTTATTCGTGACGGAAAGCTGGAAACGGACAGCTACGGTTCCATGGCGTACATTTTCGGACACTCTGTCATAGATTTTGACGGCAGGCTATGCAGCTGCGGCAGACACGGCTGTTTGGAAACCTACGCTTCAGCCGGTGCAATTACCAAGCGCCTGGCACAGACAGGTCGGGGCGGAATTACCGTAAAAGAGGTTTTTGAACTGGCGCGCACGGGCGATGCAGCGGCTGATGAAATTGTGCGGGAATTCTTAGAATATCTCAGTGCCGGCGCTGTAAACATTGCAAACATTCTTCGTCCGCATGTGATTATCATCGGCGGCGGCGTTTCAGCCTCTGCCGACTTAATTCTGCCTGTCGTAAACAAGGCTGTGCAAAAGGGTGTATATGGGTTTGTGTTTGCACAGGTAAAGGTCGTGCAGGCAGAACTCGGAAACAATGCCGGCATTGTAGGGGCAGCAAGCTTATAAAGACAAGGAATGGTGAGACATGGAAAACAGCAGAAATAAAGGGCAATTTGACAAATATCCGGAGAAGACGGTAGAAGGTTACAAGGGGGTTGCCGGCTGGCAGGATATTTGCAGCCATTTGCAAACAATAAGTAAAAATGGTGTGCTTGTGGCGGAATTCTATCCGGGTGTAAATGCAGCCGAAATAGCCGACAACTTAAAAGCAATCGGCGGACAGATGTTTAATGCGGAAGACTGCATGATTACAGATGAAGAGTATCATGCACGGATAAAGCCGTATTTAACGGAAGACAGGGTCTTTGGCGTTATGAATACGCTGTGCCTTGAAGATGTATATTCCCCGGACAAAATACAGGCAATGCAAAAGGAAGTGCAGAACTGCGAAGGGCTGAAAATTTTGTACGGGACAGGCGCTTCACTCATTACACAGGCGGATGTACTGGTATACTTTGACATGTCCCGCTGGGAAATCCAGTGCCGTTACAAAAGCGGTGCAAGCAACTGGCATACGGACAACTGTAATGAGGATAAACTAAAAAAATACAAACAAGGCTTTTTTGTAGAATGGCGAATGGCCGACAGAAAAAAGCGCCAGCTTTTAGATAAAATTGATTTCATTGTTGACACTGTGCAGGCGGGTGAACCTAAAATGGTGTGCGGCGACGGATTCAGAGCAGGGCTAAAGCTGTTTGCAAGCGAGCCGTTTCGTTTAAAGCCGTATTTTGCGCCGGAAGTGTGGGGCGGGCAATGGATGAAAGAGGTTTGTGATTTGCCGCGGGAAGAAGAGAACTATGCATGGGCATTCGACGGCGTACCGGAAGAAAACAGTATCTTAATGCGCTTTGGTGACGTGCGCCTGGAGCTGCCGTCGGTCAACGTGGTCTTTTATCATCCCGGACAGCTGCTGGGTGATAGGGTGCATGCAAGGTTCGGGGACGAATTTCCTATCCGCTTTGACTTTTTAGACACGATGGGCGGACAAAATTTGTCTTTGCAGGTACATCCTTTAACGGAATATATTCAAAACACGTTCGGCATGCACTATACCCAGGACGAAAGCTATTACATACTTGACTGCGACGAGAAGGCACTGGTATATCTGGGCTTAAAGGAAGACATTGATAAAGACAGAATGCTGTCCATGCTGCAAAAAGCGCAAGACGAGAATGCAGCCTTTGAAGCCGAAGCTTTTGTAAATGCATGGCCGGCAAAAAAGCACGATCATTTTCTTATTCCGGCGGGTACGGTGCATTGTTCCGGTAAAAACACAATGGTGCTGGAAATCAGTGCTACACCCTATATCTTTACCTTCAAGCTATGGGACTGGAATCGCACAGGTCTGGACGGAAAGCCGCGTCCGGTGCATTTGCAGCACGGAAAACAGGCAATTCAATGGGACAGAACAACAAAGTGGGTAAAAGAAAATCTTATAAACCGATTTGAAATTCTTCGTGAGGAAACAACCTTTAAAGAAGAACGAACAGGGCTGCATGAGCGGGAATTTATTGAAACACGCCGTTACACGCTGCAGGATAAAAAAAGCTTTGAAAGCGATGGCAGCGTCAGCATGTGTAATGTAGTTGACGGCAAAGGAGTTATTGTAACTTCGCCGGATAGCAGCTTTGCACCCTTCAAGGTGAATTATGCCGAAACCTTTATTATTCCGGCAAGTGTGAAAAATTTTACGCTCGAGCCTCTTGGCGGCACTTGTATGGTACTGAGGGCAACCGTAAGATAAAAACCGGAAACGAAGAATTGTTATGAATAAAATTGCAGTGATTGCGTGTGTTTTATATTTAAAAATAAAAAGGAGGTTGAAAAGAAATGCGTACCAAAATAATTAAGCTTTGTCTTGCATTGACTGTATTATTTGCAATCTTTATACCGCTTGGTTTTGTATCTTACGCTCAGACAGGTGACATGGCATTTTATACTTTTGATAACAATTTAAGTGATTCTGCTTCCAATTACCATGCAATGGGATACGGCGGCTATTCGTTCGTAACAGGCGTCGACGGGCAGGCCTTGTATCTGGACGGAAGCAGCTACATAACGCTTCCTCCGGTCCTTGAAAATGCAAATAGCACTTTTACGCTGTCATTTTGGCAAAAAGCAGATTCTGCCGATGCGTGTGTTATTCTGGATGCTGTTTACAATAACCAGTCGGTGATGCGTATAACCATGCCGGATCATGAAGGAATTGTGAACTGGACGGTTGGAGACCAGCTTGTCCGCCGGCTGCCAGAGGAATGTTTTTATAAGGACAGTTGGAATTTTTGGTCGTTTGTATTTGATGGCACACAAAGCATGAAAATTTATATTAACGGTACTATAGTTTCTAGTATTGCAGATGTTGAAGCGGCAATTCCGGCGATCGAAACCATTTATATCGGAAGGTCCGCATCCGGTGAATATTATATGGGAGCCATTGACAATCTGCTGTTTTCAGAACAGGCGCTGACAACCAGCCAGATTCAGGCGTTAATGGCAGGGCAGAGGGCCTCTCAGCCGCAGCCTGCTGTCGGCAGTTCAATGCTGCAGGAATCAGAGGGTTATACGCTGGCATGGAAGGGCGCAGAAGGAGCGCTGTCTTATGATGTCTATATTGCCGGGACCTCAGCGGAATTGGATTCGGCAGATACGACTTCAAACTGTTTTATTGGAAATGTAACAAACACTTTTATGGTGCTGCAATCGCTGAATGAAAATCAAAAATACTTTTGGCGCATAGACTCTGTGTTTTCCGATACCGTTGTCCGCGGATTACCGTGGAATTTTACTGCCATACAATGGAACCCGCAAGCGTATTTTGACTTGGGAACCAAAGTGCTTGCTGCGATAGAGCAGGATTTTAGAATTCGCAGCTATGACGGATATTTTGAAGAAAGCAGCTGGGCATGGTCCTATGCATGGCCGAATACCATTCAGCTGATGGCTCTCGGCAAGGCGGCGGCACTGCACCCGGAAATGTATATTCCGCGTATTAATAACTATGTACTTCAGCTTGATTCATACAGAACAGAAGTGAACGGTATTGTTGGCTATGACTGCCTGCCAAATCCCGGCAGTACGAACCGGTTTTATGATGACAATGCCTGGATGGCGTGCGGACTCTTGGATGTGTATGCGGTAACGCAGAATCCGGATCATTTGAGCCGTGCCCTGGATGCTTATAATTTTGCTTTGTCAGGTGAGAACAGCCTGTTCGGAGGCGGTATTCTGTGGAAGGAAACACAGTATGCAGAAGATCCGCCTGTCATGAAAGGCATCAGCTCAACGGCAGGCGCTGCATTCGCCGCTCTCAAGCTGTATGAGTTGACTGGCGGGACACAATATCTTGCCGACAGTGAGCGTCTTATTGGCTGGATTTTAAATACACTGCAGGATGAAGACGGTTTAATATTAAACTCTATTGATGCAAGCGGCATCAACAGGGTAAAGTGGTCTTACAACACGGGTGTACCTATTTCGGTTTTAACAGGTCTATATCATATTACGGAAAACCAAAATTATCTTGAGCAGGCAATCCGTATGGGCAAGGCAGCGGCCGCCCTTTGGCTGGATACGGATAAAGGTGCAATTATTGATGTGGGATGCTTTGCTTTTACGCTTTATGAAGGCTGGACAGAGCTTTATAAGGAAACACAGGATATATACTGGCTGGAGCTTGCTGCGGCGTCTTTAAAATACGTACAGGAAAATGAAGACGGCAACGGACGTTACCCGCTGAACTGGAATGATGCCGTAACAGTTCCGCAAACATACTGGGGACTGCTGTACACGGCGCCGGTTGCACGCGCCTATTTAACAGCGGCAAATCTCGGGGCAGCTGAAATTATACCCGGTGATGTTATAGCTTCCGAAACAATCTCGGTAACGGCATCCAGCGAATGGCCGGGTGCATATGCCGTAAATACGGTGAATCTTGCGGGTATGAACGGTGTCCTGCATGATGCTTCATCCACCGCGGCAACCATGTGGCATACGCTGGCGGGGGGCGGCGGTGACACTAATACCTATCCCGGACTTCCCCAAGGTCCTGCATGGATTGTTTATAATTTTGATGCGGAGTATGCAATCGGCAGAATGTCCGTATGGAACTTTAATCAGCTCGGCGGGACCACAAGAGGGCTTCGCAATGTAGATGTATACTATTCCCAAAATGGAACGGCATGGGAAAAACTGGGCGATTATGTATTGCCGGAGGCTGCCGGTGCCGAAAACTATCCATACAATTACCAAATTGATTTTAACGGTGTTAACGCCAGTGCGGTTGCTATTGTTGCAGATGCGGAAAACGGCAGCTGGGGCGATATATATTATGGACTGAGCGCTGTTCGTTTTGAGTACACCGGTGTACAACCGTACAAGTAATAGTAACGGATCTCAATGCAACAAATTACCGCACCTTAAGCATATAGCTGAAAGGTGCGGTTTTTGTCTAACTCAATCAGCTCTTATAATTTTTATGCTTCCTTAAGATTACATTGATTTAAGTGAAAACTATTGGTATTATATATAAATAAATTGATGATCTGAATAAAAGAATACCGCCTTAATGGAAATGGCTAATAAGAAAATTGAAATTGGTGACGGAGGCTTTGTTGACTGGATATCAAAGATGATAAGCAATAAAAAGTACGTTGCCTTATAAGAGGAAAGAGAATGGGTTTATTCGACAATCTAAAAAAGAAAATTAGAATGAAGGCTGATATCAATAAAGGCATTAATGAGTATTTACAAAAGCAGGAGAAATTTAAATATCTTAAAAAAGACGAATTGATATCTATACCTGATTCTGATTTAAGAATTGCTGTTATGAGCTGGATATGGGGTAAGTTTGACGAAGATTGGACAGACCAATATGAGATCGTAGAGTCTCTGCCAAAGCCCTGCCGGGACGTATATGCGTGTTGTACTGTGGTGGATGAAATTTATAATGGTGGGTTGAATCAACTATTCTTTAACTCAACTGGACAGTTTGTCAGGATGGCGCAGGAAGGATTTCGGGCTTTAGGAAATGAAGCGCTAAGCAGTATAATGGAAAATGCAATTGGGATATACGAAAAAAATAAGAAGCTTCTCGAAAAATATAATGATGGTACGGTGAAAGGTTTTTCGGAATCATACAACGAAAACCTATTTAATGAACTTGATGACAGATTTTTCGAAGAAGAGCCTGGATTTGACGGCTATTTGGAAACTTACATAAGGAATAATGAAAGAGCCTTCGGTGATTAATATAAATCATTAATTAATTTACGGAAAGCAGCTGGCAGGATCATGCTTTCAATGGTTCTGTTATTAGATAAGCTTAAGAATCTTTGACACACCGGAACAGTAATTTACGAAGGTAAATAAAGTATGAAAATTGATAGATTATTGGGAATAATTATCAGCTTATTAAATAAAGAAACCGTTACGGCAAAACAGCTCGCTGAAAAGTTTGAAGTATCTGTCAGAACGATTCAAAGAGATATGGATAGTATTTCAATGGCAGGGATTCCTGTTGTTTCTAATACCGGAGCAAGTGGCGGATATTCGATTTTATCCAGCTATAAATTGGAAAACAATTTTATAAAGAAAGATGATTATAAGATTATTATAATGG
>JAFADH010000176.1 GCA_023424995.1 Bacillota bacterium
GTAACAGGCTTATGCTGTTCTGACAATTCATAATACAGGTTATCCGGAGGTTGTCTTCAGCTTCCGGTAAGAGATGCCTGTTTTGAACCGTACCTCTGATTATAGGAAGAGGAACTGATTCCTGTAGTAGAAGTTACCGGAAGTTACTTCTAAACTTCTGATAAAAGGTACTGCTTCTGCACCGTACATCCCGATTATCGGAACATTATTTCAGTTCCGATAATATAAGTTATCAGAAGCTGCAATCCTAACTTCTGATAAGAGGCGCTGCTTCTGCGCCGTGCATCCGATTACAGGATCATTATTTTGGTTCCTGTAATATAAGTTATCAGAAGTTGTACTGTACTTCTGATAAAAGATGCTGTTTCTGCGCAGTGCATCTCGATTACAGGAACAGTATTTTGTTCCTGTAATATAAATTATCAGAAGCTATGATTCTAATTTCTGATAAAAGGTGTTGGTTCTATATCGTACCTTCTGATTACAGGAACAGGAATATGATTCCTACAATATAAACGATTGAAGCTGCTTTTTATATCTTCGTAAAGGTATTGTTTCTGCACAGTGCATCCCGATTACGGGAACATCCTTTTGCTGCTGTATTATAAATTATGGGCAGATATCCTTTATCTGATTATAAAGACGCAGTTTCTGCGTCATGAATCCTGTTGCGGGAGCGTCTTTTTTGTCCTGTTAAACAGAATAAACATAAAGAGAGGAAAATCATGAGAACATATCTTGTCACCGGAGGCGCCGGCTTTATTGGTTCGAATTTCATATTATATCTTTATAAGAAATATGGGAACGATATCAATATAATCAACCTTGACGCGCTTACCTACGCAGGCAACCTTGAGAATCTTAAGGAAATTGAACATAATGATAATTACAGATTTTTAAGACTGGACATCTGTGATAAGGAAGCGTTAATTAAGGTGTTTGAAACCTATGAGATTGACAGGGTAATTCATTTTGCGGCGGAAAGCCATGTGGACCGGAGTATCCGTAATCCCGAGGTGTTCGTGAATACGAATGTACTGGGAACCTTGAATCTGATCAATGCTGCCAGAATGTCCTGGGAGCTGGAGGATGGCAGATTTAAGCCCGGCAAGAAATACGTTCAGGTGTCAACGGATGAGGTATACGGTTCCCTGGAGGGAGAAGAAGGATATTTCTATGAGACCACTCCCCTGGATCCTCACAGCCCCTATTCGGCAAGCAAGGCTTCCGCAGATTTTATTGTTAAGTCTTATATTGATACCTTTCATTTTCCTGCGAATATTACTCGCTGCAGTAATAATTACGGACCTTACCAGTTCCCTGAGAAGCTGATTCCGCTGATGATCAATAATGCTTTAACCGGTAAGAAGCTTCCCGTATACGGCACCGGCAGGAATGTCAGGGACTGGCTCTACGTGGAAGACCATGCAAAAGCCATCGATATGGTAGCGGAGAACGGCAGGGTGGGCCAGGTTTATAATGTGGGCGGTCATAATGAGAAGAAAAATATTGAGATTGTTACCATGATCATCGATACCCTGCTTGAGATATTACCGGAGAAGGACAGCCGCAGGAGCCATATCAGCCATGATCTGATTACTTATGTGGAGGACCGCAAGGGCCATGACTTCCGTTATGCCATCGCGCCGGATAAGATTAAGTCGGAGCTTGGCTGGGAGCCGGAGACACCCTTCCATAAGGGGATTAAGCTTACCATCGCCTGGTACCTGGATAATCCTGACTGGATGGAGCATGTAACCAGGGGCGATTATCAGAAGTATTATGATGAGATGTACCGGATTTCTTAAAATGTATTCCTGGTCTGGGAATGGACAGGTACTCTCATAATTGAAGCTAATCAAAATACTGAGTTTGTGCACAGCCTGTGGATGGGAAATTTATTTATATAATAAATAGAATTATGTAAGTTACATAATTAAAATCAGAACGGATAAGGTTATCATGAATATACAAATTGTTGATTTAGACGATGATCAGACGGAAGATATCGGGAATCGTCTGGAAGCATATGATAAACAGCACATTACCTATAAAATGGATGGATATATTCACATAGGAGCTATGATTGACGGTAAAATAGCAGGCGGTATTGATGCCTGTATGACAGCCTTCCATATACTATACATATCCACAGTATATATAGATCCGGAATACCGTCGTAAGGGAATCGGGCGGATGCTTATGCTGGAGCTGGAGAAGCGGGCGGGGATAATGGGAGCGAATATGATCCGGCTGGATACTTTTGATTGGCAGGGGAAGGATTTTTATCTGTCCCTGGGATATGAACAGGTTGGATATTATCATAATGAAGTGGACGGATTTTCTGAATATTTCTTCCTAAAGAGGATATGATATCCCGGATGCGGTAACCGTTTACAAATTCAGTCACAGCGGTTTACTATGCTGATCAATATATTAAAGGATAAGGACTTGGAATACATAAGTCTGCAGCTTGTAATCCGCTGCGGCTGCTTATATGACAGGAAAGGTATATGATATGAGATATGAAGAATTTACAATAGAAGGCCGTAATGCGGTCATGGAAGCATTCCGCTCGGGCAAGACAATCGACCGGTTGTTTGTACTGGACGGCTGTCAGGACGGTCCCGTAAAATCCATAGTCCGTGAAGCGAAGAAGACGGATTGCATCGTTACCTATGTGAAGAAGGAACGGCTGGATCAGATGTCGGAGACGCAGAAGCATCAGGGTGTGATTGCTTATGCGGCAGCTTATGAATATGCCGAGGTGGAGGATATCCTGAAGGCGGCAAAGGAGAAGGAGGAGGCGCCCTTTATTATTCTGCTGGATAATATTGAGGATCCGCATAACCTTGGGGCAATTATCAGAACCGCCCATCAGGCCGGAGCCCATGGAGTAATTATACCGAAGAGGCGGGCCGCAGGACTGACGGCAACAGTTGCGAAGGTATCAGCCGGAGCCCTGAATTATCTCCCGGTTGCCAAGGTGACAAACCTGGCGGTGACCATTGAAGAACTGAAGGAGAAGGGGCTTTGGTTTGTGTGTGCCGATATGGACGGGGAACTTATGTACAAGCTGGATCTTAAGGGACCCATCGGTCTTGTAATCGGCAGTGAAGGGGAAGGAGTCGGCAGACTGGTGAAGGAGAAATGTGATTTTGCCGCCAAGATACCCATGTTCGGCAAAGTGGACTCCCTGAATGCCTCTGTTGCCATGGGAATCATGGCGTATGAGATTGTAAGGCAGAGACTTGGGTAAATGTATGGAGGCTATGAAAGGCATGGGATTAAGATGAGAGCGGCTGTGAAATATGAAGCTTTATCGGATGAGGAAATCGTAAGCAGAATTCAGGACGGTGACCAGCCCGCCATTGATTATCTTATGGAAAAGTATAAATATCTGGTGCGGAGCAAGGCGAAAGCCCTGTTCCTAATCGGCGGGGACAAGGATGATCTGATTCAGGAAGGGATGATCGGGCTTTATAAAGCGATACGTGATTTCCAATCCGATAAAGATAATTCCTTCTTTAACTTTGCCGATCTCTGTGTATCAAGACAGATCTACAGCGCCATAAAGGCTTCCAACCGGAAAAAGAATCTGCCTCTCAATACTTATATATCCCTCTATTCACCTGCTTACGGAGAGAGCTCGGATGCAGATGAGAAGGAAACTTTGGTTGACATAATTCACCAGAAATATGTAGCAAATCCTGAGGAATTAGTTATTGACAAAGAGAATACCAGTATGATAGAATATGAACTTGTAAGGCGTCTGAGCGACCTGGAGAAACAGGTTTTGGACTTGTACATGCAGGATTTAAAATATGTGCAGATAGCGGAGGTTCTTAAGAAGGAACCAAAAGCTATCGACAATGCATTGACAAGAATTAAGACAAAGCTGAACCAGGTGCTTAAAGTGATTTAAGGCAGTCAGATCAGTGATAACAACTTGCTTAACAGACTAATTACATCTGCTTGATTGATGTCAGTCACTTAAGTAAACAACATATATGCTGTTGTAGCTCAGTGGTAGAGCACTTCATTGGTAATGAAGAGGTCGGGGGTCCGACTCCCCTCAACAGCTTTTGTCGGCTTCATATGATAAATATGCGGAGCAGGCAGATAATATCGAGGTGTGGCTCAGCTTGGCTAGAGCGCTGCGTTAGGGACGCAGAGGTCGCAAGTTCAAATCTTGTCACCTCGATTTTTTTTATATCGATGAAGTTAATAGTCAATCATGAATACACCGGATAATGTACGGTGTATTTTTATTGGAAAAAGCCTTTTAGCTGCTGTGGATTCCTGTTATACTTTAAGAACAGCAGAAATCTTGATACAGCAAAAATCATTAAGGATAGAATCGAGGAATTATATGATACTCTCTGCATCTCGAAGAACCGATATTCCATGCTATTATTCAGAATGGTTTATGAACCGTGTAAAGGAGGGCTATGCCCTGGTGAAGAATCCCATGAATCCTGCCCAAGTCAGCAGAGTTCCCATAATACCGGAGAAGACGGACTGTATCGTCTTCTGGACCAAGGACCCTGCGAATATGATGGACAAGCTGCCGCAGCTTGCGCAAATGGGATTTCATTTTTATTTTCAATTCACACTGACACCTTATGACCATGAGATTGAAAAGAACCTGAGAAGTAAGAGGGAGATTATAAGGACATTCCGGAAACTTTCCGATAGGATCGGAAAAGAAAGAGTTCTCTGGCGCTATGATCCGGTCTTAATAAATGATAGATTAACAGTAGATTACCATATCAATAAATTCACAGAATTCTGCCGTGAACTTCAGGGGTATACCCATATCTGCACCATCAGCTTTGTGGACATTTACAGTAAGCTGAGCAGGCAAGAGAAAGCAGGATTAATAAGGGAGATGGGAGAAGCGGAGATGCATGGAATAGCTTCCGGTTTTTCATCCATCGGTAGGGAATATGGCATCGAACTCAGAGCCTGCTGTGAGAAGCTTGATTTGAGAGGGGACGGAATCCATCCTGCAGCGTGTGTTGATAAGGATATTGTGGAACATATCCTTGGTCATAGCATCGATGCCGGGAAGGATAAGAATCAAAGAACTGGCTGCGGCTGTATCCGGAGTGTGGATATCGGTATCTACAATACCTGTAAGAACGGTTGTATCTACTGCTATGCCAATTACAGTGAAGCATCCATCCACCGTAATTACCGCTCCCATATCCCGACCTCACCCATCTTAATAGGAGATGTGAATAAGGATTGGGTGATTATTGAGCGTAAGCTGTGACCATATCTCCCGGAATCGGCACGTTAAATAGGGGGTATTTAACATTGACAAAAAAATTAAAAAATAATAAAATACGGATTGACATTATAAAAGTCATCAGTTATACTAAGTCCATCAATATATATATGAATAATATGAATTCATAAGGGGGATACAATGAGAACATCATTACATAAGATGTGCTGTAATATGTGTGGCATGTGCCGTATGCCGGATGTACATATTTACATGATAAGTGAATGTGATGTTTTCATGATGTCTACGAAGAAGTAGCGAACTTACTCTTAGAATAATGAAGAACAAAGCAGGAGGCTTATCATGGCTGTCCTGTTTTTTATTGCGTATATACGAGTGGACGATATTAGTATAGCTGATTCGCATAGGAAGGCTTAAACTAATATGGAGGTGGAAACAGTGACACAGAATAAACCTATCGTGGAATTGGTAGGCTTAGGTAAGATATTTAAAAGCAAGACTCATGAAGTAAAGGCATTGGAAGATATAAACCTGCAGATATATCCGGGCGAGATCTTTGGTATCATCGGTCTTAGCGGTGCAGGTAAAAGCACCCTGGTCCGATGTATTAACTTCCTTGAGAGACCCACATCCGGAGCTGTGATTTTCGACGGAGCGGACCTGGGGGCACTTAAGGAAGCAGATTTATTGAAAGCAAGACAATCCATGGGGATGATATTCCAGCAGTTCAATCTGCTGATGCAGAGAAATGCTCTTCAGAATGTATGTTTTCCTCTGGAGATTGCAGGAGTTCCAAGGAAGCCGGCGAAAAAGAGAGCGGCGGAACTGCTTGAAATCGTTGGTCTGTCAGATAAAGCCAGGGCGTATCCCTCCCAGCTGTCCGGCGGCCAGAAGCAGAGAGTTGCTATCGCAAGAGCCCTGGCAACCAATCCGAAGGTTCTGTTATGTGATGAGGCCACCAGCGCCCTGGATCCAACCACTACCCGTTCCATCCTGAACCTGTTAAAGGAGATTAATCTGAAGCTTGGGATAACAGTGATTGTTATTACCCATGAGATGAGTGTTATTGAAGAGATTTGTAACAGAGTGGCGATTATTGATCAGAGTCATATTGCAGAGATCGGTGATGTGAAGGAAGTATTTGTAAGGCCTCAGTCCAAGATCGCGAAGCAGCTGGTATTCTCGGGGGGGACCCATATCGATAGCTTCGTAGGAGAGCATCGATGCCGTATCATATTCGACGGCAGGACCTCCTTTGAACCTGTAATCGCCAATATGGTATTGGAATGCAAGACACCGGTGAATATCTTATTCGCCGATACCAAGGATATCGACGGGATTGCCTATGGACAGATGGTGATCCAGCTTCCCGATGATGACAAGGGAAGAGAACGGATTATTAATTATCTGAGTGTGAATCAGATACCTTACGAGGAGGTGACGGATTATGCCGCAGATATTAAGTGATATCCTTCAGTATCTCTATCAGGAGATACTGGTACAGATTTATGAGAATAGGAGCATGATAGGGATCGGAATACTGGAGACCTTGTTCATGGTATTTACTTCTTCCTTCATCGCTTACATTATTGGGTTGCCCCTGGGAATTCTTCTGGTGGTAACCGATGAGGATGGAATCGCACCTTTTATAGGTTTAAATAAAGTATTGGGAGTTATCGTCAACCTAATCCGGTCCGTGCCGTTTGTCATCTTATTGATCACACTCATACCATTTACCAGATTTGTTGTGGGGACTACCCTTGGGGCCAAAGCTATCATACCGCCGCTTATTATCGGATCGGCTCCTTATATTGCCAGATTAGTGGAATCTTCCCTGAAGGAAGTTGACAAGGGTGTGATCGAAGCAGCCCAGAGCATGGGAGCAACCACATTTCAGATTATATGGAAGGTTCTTATTCCTGAAGCAAAGCCTTCCCTGATTATCGGCGGCGCTATCGCCGTAACAACTATCTTAGGCTATTCCGCCATGTCCGGCTTTGTCGGCGGCGGCGGTCTCAGTGATATCGCGATCCGTTACGGATATTACCGGTATGAGACCTCAATGATGCTAATCACAGTTGTCTTCCTGGTTATTATTGTTCAGATAGTTCAAGAACTGGGAATAAAGCTGATGAAAAGAAATGATAAAAGGCTATAACATTTTTAACAGCCCGAAGAAGGGCGGAATGGAGGATTTTTATGAAAAGAATTTTAGCAGCAGTATTAGTACTTGCCCTGATTGGCACGGCCCTGGCAGGCTGCGGCAAAAAATCAGAGGAAGACAAAGTTATCGTCGTAGGAGCCAGCGCAACACCTCATGCAGATATTCTGGAAGTAGCAAGACCGCTCCTTGAGGAAGCAGGATATGAACTTAAGATCGAAGTATATAACGATTACGTACAGCCTAACGTGGCATTGGACAGCGGTGATCTGGATGCAAATTACTTCCAGCATAAGCCCTACCTTGATTCACAGAATGCGGAGAACAAGACTAACCTGGTATCTGCCGGTGCTGTTCACTATGAGCCCTACGGCCTTTATCCCGGAAAGACTGCGACCATCGATGCATTGGCTGACGGTGCACAGATTTCCGTGCCTAATGATGCCAGTAATGAAGCCAGAGCACTTCTTCTGCTGGAAGCACAGGGCTTAATTACATTGACTGAGGGAGTAGGCCTTGAAGCTACGAAGAATGATATCGTGGAGAATCCGAAGAATCTTGAGATCCTTGAGATCGAAGCTGCCCAGCTTGCGCGTTCCCTGCAGGATGTGGATATGGCGGTTATTAACGGCAACTATGCAATCGAAGCCGGTCTGAATGTTGGTAAGGATGCTGTTGCGGTAGAGGATAAGGATTCCGTAGCGGCAGATACCTTTGCTAATCTTGTCGTTGTTAAATCCGGTAATGAAAACAGGGAAGATATTAAGGCATTATTAAAAGCTCTTCAGAGTGATGAGGTAAAGCAGTTCATCAACGACACCTATGAAGGTGCCGTAATTCCCAAGTTCTAAGCAGTCAGCATCTCCCATATAGGATAGTATAGGAAAGCGGCTTGTTTCTGAGATCCCTGCGATTAATGAAACAGGCCATTTTCTCTTAAAGGGCCAGGCTTCCATAATATTATCATCCGCAGATCGGACTCACAGGCAAGCTTGTGACGTAACTGCCAGTCATATAATTCACAAACCATTTATCAATAAAAGACAAAGAATTTATATAAGCAGGTTTAAAAATTTCCTTTGTGAAATGATCTGCCCGCAGTGCATATTTGGAAATGCTTTACTGCCTTTTATTATGTGCATTTTGTTGCGTGAATCGTTATTTAATGATAGTATGATAGTGGATAAGTTATAAGCTTTCTCGCCGACACGCATTGATTGGGGTTCATGAAATGAAGAAGATGATCTTTTATAAAAGGGTGTACCTGTTAGGGCTGGCCCCTATCTCCTTGCTTCTGATATTAGCTGCCAGGAAAAGCAGTTATTTTGCCGAAGAGATATATGCAAAGCACATATACCGGTGGATATCACAAGTTCTATCCTCTGTTATGGGGATTATTCCGTTTTCTGTTGCTGAGGTTCTGGTCGTTACATTACCTCCGGTCATTCTAATTATTATAATCCGTTTTATAGTAAAAATGATAACAAATAAGGAAAACCGCATGGAACGGCTTATGAAAGGCCTGTTGAACGTTATGTGCACGGCAAGTGTGGTATGGTTTGCGTTCACGCTGTTAGCGGGGATTAATTATTACCGTTATAACTTCAGTATGTATTCCAACCTTGAGATAAGGGAATCCAGTGTGGAAGAGCTATATTCCCTTACTGAAAGCCTGGCATATCAGGCCAATGCATTACGGGCGGTAACAACTTCGACGGATGAGGCCGGAGTGTTCCACTTATCCATGAGTAATTATGAACTGGCAAAGCTTGCGGATGAAGCATATACGGCTTTATCTGAAGAATATCCGGTACTGGCAGGTGCATATGCTGCTCCCAAACCGGTATTGTTGTCGGAATTTATGTCTCACGCAGAGATTACCGGACTCTTTTTCCCGTTTACCATGGAGGCCAATGTTAATGTTGCTGTGCCGGATTACTCCATCCCGGCGACCATGATGCATGAACTGGCGCACCTGCGGGGATTTATGCGGGAGGATGAGGCGAATTTCCTGGCTTATCTTGCAGGTATGAAGTCGGATCATGTTGAATTAAAATACAGCGGCACCATGCTGGCTCTGGTTATATCGGGGAATGCCCTGTACGGTCAGGAGCCGGATGAGTATTTTAAGATCAGGGATATTTATTCTGAGGATGTGTTAAAGGATATCCGTGCGAATTCCGCATATTGGGCCCGGTATGAGGATACGGTAGTCAGCACCATCTCGAATAAAGTGAATGATACCTATCTGAAGGCCAATGCACAGGAGGACGGAGTCAAAAGCTACGGGCGGATGCTGGATTTGTTGTTGGCGAAATATCGTAAGGATCATGGGTTGGAGTAG
>JAFADH010000180.1 GCA_023424995.1 Bacillota bacterium
ATCATGAATGTAAGGCATGTTCATGATCTTGCTGCTCCAATCGGAATTCATAAGCAAGCTTATAGTTCCTCATTCCGCTTTGCGTTATATCATGAACAAAGAACATGTTCATGATCTTCAGCTCCGATCGCGTGATTCAAGCAAGCTTGATCACGCTCACTACGCTTTTATTATATTATAATCCGGGGCGTGTGACAATCGGGATTTATGTATGAGAATATGGTTTCGAAACCGTACGGGTTAAGGCTGATATCTGCTTGGAAGAACTAAGAAGATTAACAATGTGACATAAAAGGTAAGCTTCACAATTATGGTCACCCTCGGTTCTTCCGGTATTATTAATTGTATCATGGTAAATATTTTATGTATAACAAGGAGGTTATTATGGACGAGAAAAAAGTAATTATGGCGATTGGCGGACATGTGGGTGATGCTGAGCTTACCAGCGGAGGAGTACTTGCCTCCATGGCACTGCAGGGGCATAAAATTATTACGGTAGCGTTAACCGGCGGCGAAAGAGGGAATCCGCCCCATCTGACGGTGAAGGAATACCGGGAGCAGAAAATACGGGAGGCGGAGGAATTCGCAGGTATGCTGGGCGGAGAAGCGATTGTGTTTGATTATACCGACGGTGAGCTGCCGGATAACGAACAGGTCCGCTTTGATCTCTGCGATATCATACGCAAGTACAAGCCCAACGTGCTTATAACCCATTGGAAGAACAGCATGCACAAGGATCATATGCTGACGCACAGGATTGTTAAGGATGCCCAGTTCTTCGCCGGACTGCCCAGCGTGGAGAGAGAGCTGCCGGCACATTATGCAGCAGGTCCTTATTATGCTGAGAATTGGGAGGACGCCCCCGGTTTCGTGCCTTATATCTATGTTGAGGTTACGGAGGAGGGCTTTGAGCTCTGGAGGAAGGCGATCGGGACCCATTGGTTCGCGGTAAACAGCAAGAGCTTTGGCTATATGGATTATTATTCCCATTTAATGTCGGTCAGAGGCCATCTTGCCAGAAAAAAATATGCACAGGCTTTTACTGTGGATGAAGAAGCCAAGAAGCTGGTATGGAAAAGCTTCTAAATATGAATTGAAAGAACGGAAAGCAGGTAGGGATACAGGATGGAGCTTAGAGAAAAAATCGGACAGATGGTCATGACGGGGTTCCAGGGTGCTGAAGCAACTCCGGAACTGATGCACCTGATCGATGAATATAAGGTCGCTAATATTATATTATTTTCTTATAATGTCGTAACAACAGAGCAGATCACGAAGGAATGCCGTAAGCTGCATAAGCATATTAAGGAGGCTACGGGTCACCCGGCTTTTATATCCGTTGACCAGGAAGGCGGGGTAGTTACACGTCTGCCCAGGGAAGCCTGCAATGTACCCGGAGCAATGCTGATCGGAGCCACCGGAAAAGAAGCTTATGCATACAGGGCCGGATATATTACAGGTACGGAATTAAAAGCAGCGGGCATTAATATGGATCTGGCTCCGGTACTGGATGTGAATAATAATCCGGATAATCCGGTGATCGGTACCCGGTCCTACGGCAGTGATGCCTATCTGGTAGAACGCTTCGGCTGCAATATGATGGAGGGGCTTAAGGATGCCGGCGTCATGCCCACGGTAAAGCATTTTCCCGGACATGGTGATACGGCGGTGGATTCCCATCTGGGTCTTCCGGTAATTGATAAGAATGAAGACCAATTAATGGAGCTCGAGCTAATTCCCTTTATCAGCGCCGTTAAAAAGGGCGCGCCCTGTGTCATGACCTCCCATATTCTCTTTCCCAAGCTGGAATCGGAGCCTGTGCCGGCTACCATGTCGAAAGCAATATTAACCGGACTGCTTCGGAATAAATTAGACTTTCATGGCATTATTATTACGGACTGCCTTGAGATGGGAGCGATCATGAACCGGTACGGTACTGCAAAAGGGGCGGTGGAAGCCGTAAAAGCAGGTGCCCAGCTGCTTTGCATATCACATACGCCAAAGCTTGTGATGGAAGCCATAGAGAAAATCGAGGAGGCGGTATTATCAGGAGAGATCCCTGTGCGTCTCATCGATGAAGCAGTAAGTAATATACTCAAATATAAACAGCAATACAGGGCTGATTTAATCGGCGGGCCTCCTGCCCCATCCCACAGGGAGGGGTTCAAACAGGAAATAGAGGATATGCTTCTGGCGGGAATAACAAAGGTAACGGAGGAAGAGCTTCCCCTTCTTACAAAGGATTGCGTCTTCCTTGGCAGCTATGCTTACAGATCCACCCTGGCTACCAGTCCGGTGAACAAGGAGCTGCATTTTGCCGGATATATGGCAGAACGGATGGACTGCCGTTATCTGGATGTCCCCTTGAATCCGAACCAGGTGGAGATAGAACATATTCTTGATCAGCTGGGAGATGCGGCTATGGTCGTATACGGCCTGTATAACGGACATCTTAACCCCGGCCAGCAAGGGCTTGCCAATGCGATTAACCGCAGCGGCCGTACGGTAGTTGCGGTCACTCTGCGGAATCCTTATGATTTTGCCCGGTTGGAGGAGGGAATCCATAAGCTTGCTGTATATGAATATAATGATACCGTATTCGATGTATTGATCAAAGTATTAAATAAGGATGTGATCCCTGGCGGAAAACTTCCGGTTCAACTGACCAAAGACGGGAGGCTCTGATAAAGATGGATTATGTCATCGGAATGGATGGAGGCGGAACGAAGACCGAGGTGCTGGTCGCCGGCCTTAATAGAGACATATTATTTCATTATCAGGGAGGAGCCCTGAATTATAACGGCGGGGATAAAGCCCTCATCGATTCCGGACTTCAGGGTATTTTTAAGGCTCTGGTAACCGAAGGCTTTCTCCCGGAGCGCTGCTTAGGCATATGCATCGGCGCGGCAGGAACAAGTAACCCCTCAGTCCGGAAGTACATCCTGGAGCAGGTGCTTAAATCCGGCTATCAATGCCGGGTCTGCGTGGTAGGGGATATGGATACTGCCTTCGCAGGTGCTCTTAATAATTCACCGGGAATTATCCTGATTGCAGGAACCGGCTCCATATGCTATGGTGAGGATCCCCTGGGCAGCGTCTGCCGTTCCGGCGGCTACGGGCATATCATCGGAGATGAAGGAAGCGGGTATATGATTGCCCGCGACATTCTTACAGCCATAGTAAAGGCGCAGGATAAAAGAGGAGATCCGACCCTGCTGACCGGGCTGGTGTTCCGCTGCCTTGATATCTCTTCCATCGAAGAGCTGATCGGATATCTGTATGCTCCCGGGCGTACCAAGAAGGAAATCGCACAGTTATCCGTATTGATCAAAGCTGCTTATGATTCAGGGGATACGGTGGCGATTCAGGTCGTAAAGAAGTGTGCATCGGAGCTAATACAGCTGGCGGAACCGGTAATAAGGCAGATGGGAAATCCGTCAAAACTGGCGGTATCAGGAAGCATATTACTTAAAAATGATGATATATACCGGGAATTTGAGATCCGTATGAAAGAACGCTTTCCCGGGACCGAGATTATCAAACCGTATCATGATGCGGCATATGGTGCGGTTCTTATCGCACTCTCAGATTATGATAAGATCATATAAGGAAGCAGGCATAATGCCTGGTCATAGAAGGAGGAATTTATGCAATGATAAAGCCTGGAATTGAACGGGTGGACAGTTTTTGTTCTCTTTTTGAAGGAAAACGGGCAGGACTTGTAACAAATCCTACCGGTGTAACCCCCGGACTTAAAAGCACAATCGATGTTCTGAAGGAAAAGATCGATCTTGTCCGTCTATATGCACCGGAGCATGGAGTCCGGGGTGATATCCAGGCAGGCCTGGCTGTGGAGAATTATACGGATGAGAGATCGCAGCTTCCGGTATGCTCCCTATACGGCAAGAATAAAAAGCCCTCCGGGGAAATACTGAAGGATATCGATATTATGGCAATTGACATTCAGGATGCAGGCTCCAGGCTGTACACATATCTTTATACCATGGTGTATTGCATGCAAAGCTGCGCACAGTACGGGAAGAGCTTTGCTGTCTTTGACCGGCCGAATCCTCTGGGAGGAGAGGCGGTGGAAGGGAATCTGATTCAGGAAGGCTTTACCTCCTTTATAGGGCTGTATCCAATTCCTTACCGTTACGGTCTTACCATAGGTGAAATCGCGGCATTATTCAACACGGAATTTGGAATCGGCTGTGACCTGCATGTGATACCCATGGATGGCTGGAACAGGCGGATGCATTATGAAGATACGGGATTAATATGGATTATGCCTTCCCCGAACATGCCGACGGTGGATACAGCCTTTGTGTACAACGGCACCTGTATCTTTGAAGGCACCAATATATCGGAGGGCAGGGGGACCACAAAGCCCTTTGAATTGGTGGGAGCACCCTGGCTGGATGCCTGTTGTCTGGCAGACAGTATGAATGACTTGCAGCTGGAAGGGGTAATATTCCGGCCGGCATATTTTACGCCCACCTTCTCCAAGCATGCGAATGAACTGTGTAAGGGCGTGCAGCTTCACGTAACCGACCGGAGAAAATTCCTTCCCGTAAAGACCGGACTGTATCTGCTGCAGGAGATCAGGAGAATCTCAGGGGGATATTTTCAATACCTGGAACCTTATAGCCCCAAGGGAAAGCCTATGATTGATTACAATACGGGAGGTGATTATATCCGGACCCATGAATTCTCGGCGGACCGGGTCTATGAAGCCTGGGAGGTCCAGGCAAGGGAATTCGCGCAGGTGAAGAAAGGATATCATATATATTAATTCCACAGGCAAGAGAGGTATGATAATTTATTATGAAGCAATATCTGACTATGGATATCGGGGGAACTTTTATCAAATATGGGATAATGGACAGTGATTTTAAAGAGCATAATTCCGGGTCGGTTCCTACGAAGAAAAATCCGGAGGAATTCATCCTCCAGCTGTATCATATTATTGATGAAGTAAAGCAGGATATCAGCGGGACAGCAATCAGCATGGGAGGGTTTATAAATCCTCTGACCTGTGAGAATACGGATTTCAGCGTAGGAATGAATTTTAAGAAGTATAATCTGAAGGATACCCTGTCAGAGTATTCCGGCCGTAAGGTGACCGTGGAGAATGACAGTAACTGCGCGGCTCTTGCGGAGTTATATCTGGGCTCAGGGCAGGATTGCAGCGATTTTTGCATGATCACCCTGGGAACGGGAATCGGTGGGGCGGTGGTCCTTAACAGGGAGCTGCAGAGAGGAAAGAACTATAAGGCAGGTGAATTCGGCTTCAGCTTTATCGGCAGAGAGAAGAAGGAGGAGGGCTATGTCTACCGGTCCGCCGCAGCGACCTCCGTACTGGTCCGCAGGGTCTCGGAAGCTCTGGGGCTGCAGGTGGACGGCCATTATATCTTCCGGAATCTGGACAACCCCATCCTTAGGGAAATCTATGAGGAATGGCTTGAGGATCTGGCGATGCTGGTGGGCAATGTGGCTGTAAGCCTGGACCCGGAGAAGGTTCTTATCGGGGGAGGGATCAGTACCCAGAAGGAATTCCTGAGGGAGTTAAGAGAAAAAGTTTATGGAATTTATTCTAATCTTGAGGAATATACCGGGATAGAAGCCTGCAGCTTAGGCAATAATGCGGGAAAAATCGGTGCACTGTTGGAATATTTTAACCGATACGGGAGGTAAGGATGGAAGGCATCAAAATAGTTACGATCGGAGGAGGCTCCAGTTATACCCCTGAACTGGTGGAAGGCTTTATCAAACGTTATGATAGGCTTCCCGTAAGAGAATTATGGCTGGTGGATATAGAAGAAGGAAAGGAAAAGCTTGGGATTGTGGGTGCCCTGGCAAAACGAATGGTGGAAAAGGCCGGAATACCCATGGAGATTCATACGACTCTGGACCGTAGAGAGGCTCTGAAGGATGCGGATTTTGTAACGACCCAGCTTAGAGTCGGCTTGCTGGAGGCCAGAATCAAGGATGAAAGAATTCCCTTGAGCCATGGACTTCTGGGACAGGAGACCAACGGAGCGGGAGGCTTATTCAAAGGCCTGCGTACCATTCCCGTTATTCTGGATATCTGCAGGGACATGGATGAGCTGTGCAGAGATGCCTGGCTGGTCAACTTCACGAATCCGGTAGGGATGGTTATGGAAGCAATCAACCGTTATTCCAATCGGAAGAAGGCGGTCGGACTGTGCAATCTGCCCATAGGAATACACAAATCGATAGCCGGGATTCTTGACAGAAGGCCGGAGGAGGTATCCGTTACCTTCAGCGGTCTCAACCACATGGTATTTGTCAACGGGGTATACGCAGACGGCAAGGATGTGATGGAGCAGGTCCTGGCTAAGTGGGGCAGCCAGAGTGTAAAGAATATTACGGGAGTGGATTGGAATCCGGGATTTCTGAAGGAGCTTGGAGTAATCCCCTGCTCTTACCACAGATATTATTATATGGCAAAGGAATTCCTGGAGGAAGCCGTAGAGAATTACAGGCAGAACGGGACAAGAGCGGAAAAGGTTAAGAAGATAGAAGAGGAACTCTTCGAATTATATAAGGATACGGACCTAAGAGACAAGCCGAAGCAGCTGGAGCAAAGAGGCGGCGCCTATTACAGTGATGCTGCCTGCAATCTCATCTGTTCCATTTATAATGATACCGGAGACATTCAGGTCGTAAATACAGTGAGCTGCGGAGCCATCCCAGAGCTGGAATATGACGAGATCGGTGAACTGGGCTGTGTTATAACAAAGAACGGTCCCATTCCCATGGCTGCTGGAAAGCTGCCAAAGGCAGTGAAGGGATTGATCCAGCAGATCAAATCCTTTGAGGTGGCTGCCTGTGAGGCTGCCGTAAGCGGGGATTATAATAAGGCTCTGCTGGCTATGATGATTAATCCTTTAGTCGGTTCTCAAAAGTATGCCGTCGAAGTATTGGATGAGATGCTTGAGGCCCACAAAAAATATCTTTGAAATGGATGACGGAATTTATCACAATAAGGACGGTAAGTATGAAGATCTACAAGGCAAAAGATTATAAGGAAATGAGCAGACAGGCGGCTAATATCATATCGGCGCAGGTAATCATGAAACCTGACAGTATTCTGGGGCTGGCAACCGGTTCCACTCCGATTGGGATCTACCGGCAATTAATTGAATGGTATCGTAAAGGCGATCTGGATTTCTCCGAGGCGGTTACAGTTAATCTGGATGAATATAAAGGCCTGCCTCCGACGAATGAACAAAGCTATGCATACTTTATGAGACAGCATTTTTTTGATCATATCAATATATCTCCTGAGAACACTCATATTCCCGACGGCATGGAGGAAGACAGTGAGAAAGCCTGCAGGGATTACAGCAATATGCTTCACCGGCTGGGCAGTGTGGATCTGCAGCTGCTGGGACTCGGTCACAATGGACATATCGGTTTTAATGAGCCGGAGGATGCATTTGAGAAGGATGTACATTGTGTTGATCTTTCCGAAAGCACCATTCAGGCGAATGCCAGATTCTTTGCCGGTATTGGCGAAGTGCCCACACAGGCTTATACCATGGGGATTAAGACGATTCTGCATGCGAAGAAGATTGTGATCGCGGTAAGCGGGGCGGATAAGGCCCATATTGTTAAGACAGCTTTCTTCGGTCCGGTCACACCTCATGTCCCGGCCTCCATATTACAGATGCATAAGGATGTAATCGTCGTCGCGGACGAAGACGCTTTAAGTCAGGTAATTTGAATGAATAATCCGGTCTTATAATAAATAAAGTTGGAAAATCTCTTGTCATGTGTTAAAATATGTTAAAGGAGGATAACACATGAGAGATATGACCACAGAACGCAGAAAATATAAAAGACTTCCGATTGATCTTCAACTGGAAGTGGATGAGGTTTTTAAACAGGATAACATTGTGATTAAAGATCTTAATGCATCAATATCCGTATTTGACATATCCAGGAACGGTATAGGCTTTATCAGTGATGCAAGCCTGCCTCTGGGATATTATTTCCGTGGACACATTAATATGGGCGATGGGGAATTTTTTAATGTTGTTATCCAGATTGTCCATGCACATATAGGTGAGAATAATAAGAAGATATATGGAGCGGAATTTGTAGGTCTTGCTCCGTTTCTGGCAGACAAGGTCGATCATTATGAAATAAAGATTTTGAAAAAGGAATGAATAAAAAATGATGCAGACTAAAAGGACTGTTATAGGTATATGTAACGAATGGTTTCATATACTTAAAACAGTCCTTTTTCTTATCTTATGGGTATTAAAACCAAATTACAACTTATCTTGAAATAATAGATTAAGCGATATAATAGACGCTAAATTGATCTAATTTGAGTTACTATTCTGCCGGACTCGACGGCAGGAAAATTAGTACAAAGTCCTATTGACAAAGCCGGCGGTGTACATTATGCACAAAGGAGATTTTTAGATTTACAATATATGGGTGCTATTAGGGCATTCTTTACAATTCTAAAAAAAGTTATCCACATAAAAGAAACCTGTATTTCTAATAAAACAAAGTTATACACGATTTTATCCACATTATCCACATTAATAAACTACTAGTGTCGCATGCTCGAATCAATGTCAATTACGAAAATGCGTTTTGTAACATATGATAAATCGTTGTTAAGGGCATGTAAAATCAATTTTTTTGCTTGACTGGGTAATTGTCCGATAATAATATATTAAATATCGAATTAAAAGAAAAATTACGGAAAATTGGTAAACGAGGCTATATTATGACGGAGCTTCCAAACCCGGACAATCATAGCAAAGTGGCTTGTCACTGCCTGATGTGTGTGCTATAATGGGAACAAGAAGCAGATCGGTTCTTTTTCGGTTCCTATTTGTTTCCGCATAGATTTATCCATGATAAAGTAAAAAAAGGAGTTGGGCATTATGCGTTATATTATCAGCGGTAAGAACATTGATGTAACAGAAGGCTTGAAAACGGCTGTATATGAGAAGATCGGAAAACTCGAGAGATACTTTACTCCTGACACTGAAATTCATGTAACTCTCAGCGTAGAAAAGGAAAGACAGAAAATCGAAGTAACAATACCTGTTAAGGGCAATATCATCCGCGCTGAGCAAGTAAGCAACGATATGTACGTATCCATAGATCTGGTGGAAGAGATTATTGAGCGTCAGTTAAGAAAATATAAGAATAAATTAATCGACCATAAACAGGCTTCTTCAAATTTTAACCAGGCCTTCATGGAGGATGATTACTTTGAGGATGATGACGTTAAGATCGTAAAAACCAAGCGCTTTGCAATTAAGCCCATGGATGCGGAGGAAGCATGCGTACAGATGGAGCTTCTGGGACATAATTTCTATGTATTCCGTAATGCGCATACGGATGAAGTTAATGTAGTATATAAAAGAAAAGGCAATACTTACGGTTTGATCGAACCGGAGAATTAGAGCAGGCAAACCGTAACAGCATATGAAAGAATGAGAATACCCTGAGTGTCAATGCTCAGGGTATTCTTTTTAGGTTAATTGGAAAATTATATTGATTTAACATTGACGACTATCTAACAACATGATAGAATGTGATAAAACAACAAGGGAGGTTACCTATGCATACGGTTCTTCGTCTTATTCGGTCCTATGAGCTGAAGATGGTTCCTATCGCACCTGTTTTTATCATTTCGACTGTTATTGTATGCTTTTGCGAGATTGTACTGACTCGTATCACCGGTAATATCAGCCAGGCAGCATTGGAGCTTAATACGGCTCTGATCTATGAGATACTGCTGCTTATGGCGGCAATTAACATGGTGAAAATTATCTTTGGCATGATATCCGCACTGACCATCAAGCGCTTTGGCGGCCGCTTGCAGTATATGCTCCGGGGACAATTTGCCAAAAGGATGAACGGAATCCCTTATGATAAGCTGATCAGCAGATCAAGCGGAGATATATTATCCGTCTATACGAGTGATCTGCCCATGGCGTCCAATGTGCTTGCGGATGATATCCCGCAATTGCTGTCCGAATTTATTACCCTGCTTATATCAGCTGCTTTTATGGCATTCATCCATCCCTGGTATACCCTGATCTTCTTTCTTATGTATCCGCCGCTGACCCTGCTTCAGGTGAAGATATCGGAGCCGGTGGGAAGGCATTCTCAGGAGGCTTCCGTTAAGCGCGGCATTTATAATGCCACAGTGAATGATTCCTTCCAGAATACCTCCATGATCATTGCCTATTCCCTGGAATCGGTTATGGAGGACAGATACAAGGCTCATTACGGTGAATATTTTGCCGCCATGCTTAAGCGTATCCGTGTTCATGCCAAACTGATTATCGGCGGTATGATTGCTTCGTTTGCACCCTCCTTTTTTATTTTTTTCGCTGCTGCCCTGTCTGTGGCATCAGGAAGGATGCCGGCAGGTGATTTCGTGGCGCTTACCATTCTGTGTCTGGGTGCGAACACCTTTCTTTTAATGCTTTCACAAAGACTCAGCTGGATACAGACAAACCTGGCGGCTGCACGCCGTTTGCTGGAGGCTTCGGCAGATGAGCCGGAGGACATCAAAAATCCTTCCGTGCGGATTGATCCGGCAGCGCCTGCCTTTGAATTCGCCAATGTATCCTTTACATATAAGCAGGAGTCTGAGCGGAGGACACTGGAGCAGATCAACCTGTCCATACCCTCCGGGAGCCATATTGCCATCGTCGGTTCCAGCGGCTGCGGCAAGAGTACTCTGATGAAGCTGATGCTTTCACTGTATAAGCAGAGCGAGGGCAGCATCCGGATGTTCGGAGCGGATACGGAGACCATGTCACTAAGACAGATTCGTGAATTGATCGCATATGTACCTCAGGACAGCTTTCTGTTTCCGGAGTCTATAAGGGAGAATATAACCTGTGTACGGACGCAGGCCGGCCAGGATGAAGAGGATTTAATAAGAGCCTGTCGGAATGCCGGTATCCTATCCTTCATTGAGGGGCTCCCCAAGGGCTTTGATACCGTACTGACAGAGTCGGCAGATAATGTGTCCGGAGGGCAGCGCCAAAGACTGGCTGTCGCCCGGGCGCTATATAAGGATGCCCCGATCCTGCTGCTGGACGAGGCTACCTCCGGATTGGATCCTGTTACAGAACAAAAGCTGCTGGAGAGCCTATATACTTCGGCCAGGGATAAGACCATCATAGTCGTAGCCCACCGGCTGTCAGCCATCACCGCCTGCGAACATATCATCGTCATGGATATGGGGCATATTGTTGAGACAGGAACCTATGAGGAGTTAATGGCAAAGGATTCCCATTTTGCCGCATTATATCGTCAGCAGATCGAGAATGGATATGGGATTTCCGATGCTGCCGGAGGGGAGGTCAGGCCATGAAGACAACTAAAGCCCATGCGATCCGTGCCATGTTCTCCTTTATGAAGCCCTATGCGGTACCGTTCATCTTCGGAATGAGCCTTTACGGCACCCAGTCCTTTTGCACCTCCTTCCTGATATCATTGATGCTGAGCCGGCTGACACAGGCGATGCTCAGCGGTGATAAGAGCCGTGTCCTGCAGACCGGCGTTATCTTTACCGGGTTGTATCTGATTTATTTTATATTACTGGGATTATGCGTCTATCAATATGTGAAGCAGTCCGAACGTATCCGGGCTGCCGTGAAAGACAGGTTATTCCGAAGCTTCATCCGCACCAGTGTAGAGGATGTAACCCACTCGGGTGAGGGTATCGCTTCCATGAATACCGATGCCGATACTGCAACCAATCTTTATTCCAACAATCTGGCGCCTTTTATCTCCAGTATCACAGCTGTTTTTTTCTCCGCCATTGTTGTATTTATGGTGGATTACCGGTTGGGGATCGTATCGCTGCTGATAGGCTTTATCGCCTTTATACTGCAGTTCCGCTTTTCAAAGCCTTTGTCAAAGATTGCAGGGAACCGGCTGGAAGCCAACAGCAAAACCGTAAGATCCTTCTCGAATATGCTGTCGGGGGCAGCCATACTTCGTGTGTTCAATTTACAGAATAAGATGATGATATCCTTTGACACGGATAATGACAGGCTTTTAAAGCTAAGCTTTAAGGAGGCTGTGATTGCCATGTGGCAGAACCTGTTCTCCACGGTCCAGGGCTGGCTTACCCTGGCCGGTATCTTTGGCATCGGAGGCTGGCTGGTGGCGACGGGAAGGCTGGAGCTGGCAGCCCTGATGCTGGTGCCGAATATGTGTATGGCGCTGTGCAGCGGGATGACGGAGCTGGGGGGTGCATGGGCCGGTCTTCAGGCGCCTCTTGCAGCCGCCGCCAAGGTCATCGGACGTATCGAGCTGGGAGAGCGGATGGGCCTGCACTCCGAGAGAAAATCCATGGGGGAATGGAACGGGGATGCCGCCCTGCATATCCAAAGCTTAAGCTTTGCTTATCAAAACAGTGAAAAGGATACCTTATGCCATATCTCGTTAAGGATTCCGCACAATCATATGGTAGCCTTCGTAGGTGCATCCGGAAGCGGCAAGTCCACACTGCTCAGGGCATTGATCGGTATGTATGAGAGGGAGCATCTACCCATCTTTCTTGGTAATATTGCCTATGACCGGACGGAGCTCAGAGAATGGAGAGGCTGCTTTGCTTATGTGGACCAAAGCTGCAAGCTGTTTGATATGAGCATAGCGGATAACATAGCGCTGGGCAGGCCGGGTGCCGTCAGAGAAGAGGTTATTCAGGCAGCAAAGCTTGCCCTGGCGGATGAATTCATAACAGAGCTTCCCCAGGGATACGATACTGCCTGCGGGGAGAAGGGAGCCGCTCTCTCCGGGGGACAGAAGCAGCGTATCGCCATCGCACGCGCACTGGTCCGCAAAGCGCCCATCCTGGTCTTTGACGAAGCCACTTCAGCTCTGGATGCTGAGTCGGAACGGCAGTTCATGCAGACCATAGCCCATCTCCGGGGCTCTCATACAATACTTATAACTACCCATAACCTGCAGCATATCGAAGATGCGGACCAGATTGTGGTGCTGAAGGACGGCCGCCTGGCGGAGACCGGCACCCATAATGAGCTGCTTGGGCTGTCCGGAGAGTACAGCCGGCTGCTTCTCAATGGATAAAGACGGCGGACCATATGGCGGACCGCAGGGAAAGGAAGGAATAAGATTATGCAATATACCATGCATGATGAACCGGAATACTGGGGCGAAAGCATTCGGGCATTAATCCGGTTATACAACAACAATCCGATCTCCGATATCAAGAAGAAATTCCTTGAAAAGAATGGGGCGGAATTAAAGGATGAGCTGTCGCCTCTGCTTGATGCGCTTGACCGATTACTGGCGGATATTGGGGATCAGCTGGATTTGGCCGATCCCAGGGCAGCGCTTTTGCTACGCACCCGCAATGCTACGGATGAGCTGATCCACAGCGTATATATCCGGCACCGGTCCGGCGGGAAGGAAACCCGTCCATACCGTGATGCCATAGCATATGCGATAGATTCCGACTGCCTGGAGGAAACGTTTCATAATACGGGACAGGATCTGGAGGATGACAGGACCTTCTTTCAATGGCTGGATGCCCGTAATATTCCGTCCGAGGACAAATACGATGCATACAAGCTGTGCACCTGCTTTGCGGAATATGAGGAATACGCCCTTCATATGATCGGGAAGGTGACGGAGCTGATCAGGGAGGGATTATCTGCCGTGAAACCCCTGATCAGGTCAGGACTGGAGCAGTTTGTACAGGTTATGGAACAGAAGGATTTTTCCTTCCTGGGGGACCCTCCCGTATTCCGGCTGGATAACGAAGAGCATCACAAGATATATCCGTCGCTGTTTGAACCTAATTCCATCAAAATGCTATATCATGAAAAGCCCTGGATCCGGGACCTTCTGGTGGGTGTCAGCTTTTTTTCCCTCAAGAAGCTGACCAGTGTAAAGGGCAGGCGCAGGGAGCAGCTGAATGAATTCCTTAAGGCATTGGCGGATCCTACCAAGCTAACCATATTACAGAAGCTGAAGGAAAAGCCTTATTACAGCGGCGAGCTGGCAGCCGAGCTTGGCCTGACAGGACCTACGATTTCACATCATATGAACACGTTGACCAATTTATATGTCATTACCCTGGAGAAGTCCGGGAACCGAATCTATTATGGCTTGAATCATTCTTCCATACGCAGCTATCTTGAGGATGTACAGAGTATGTTTTCAGAAGAATAGTGCATTGGAACAGGAATTGGTCTGAGGATGCTGCGCGCAGCATCCTCTTTTTGCTTTCCCGGTTAATAAGGCAATAGTAAACCTGCATGAATTATTCCTGATATTTTTCCGAGGGTAACAGCGATTGATGGCAATAATCTGTTATATTTGTATAAGAATATGAAATATATGAGCAATATTTTGTGGTATAATGATAATATGAGATTAAAAATAGTGGAAAGGTGGTATGTAATGAAGAGCTTAGAACAAAAAATATTTCCATATCTGCTGCTTCTGCCAACTATGGTGATCTTCGGATTGTTTTTATTCTATCCGGCATTAAATGGCCTGTGGATATCATTTACAAAATGGGACGGTTTAAATCCCCAAGAATTTGTGGGACTTGATAATTACATAAAATTAATCGGGGACAAGACTTTTTTATCATCGTTCTTCAGCACGATGTTCTATACCTGCTTAACGGTTCCGGCAATTTTTGTGTCCGCATTGATGCTGGCATTGATTCTGACAAGAGGGATTAAGGGAAGTACCTTTTACCGTGCGGTATTTTACTGGCCCACGATGATATCCAGTATAATTATTGGTCTTACCTGGAGATTTTTATTGGGGGAAGATTTTGGCGTAGTGAATTATCTCTTAACGGCAATGGGAAAATCACCGGTGAAATGGCTGACGAACCCGACGGCTGCGATGGGTGTGGTTATCTTTGTGACCACCTGGAGCATGGCAGGCTATTATATGATGATGTTTATTGCCGGTATCAAGGCGGTTTCCGAAACCTATTATGAGGCGGCAGATATCGACGGAGCCGGTTTCTGGCAGCAATTCCGGTATATCACCCTGCCTCTTTTAAAGCCCACAAGCTTGCTTGTTCTGGTTTTATCAACGGTAACGGTCATTAAGGCCTATCCGTTAATCTATGCCTTGACCCAGGGAGGTCCCGCCGGAGCGACGAAATTCATGGTTCAGATCATTCAGGAGACAGGCTTTGAAAAAAATCAGATGGGATATGCCTCCGCTATGGCGATTGTGCTTTTTGTAATCCTGGCTGTCCTTACCTTCGTACAATTCCGTCTTAATCGTGGAGGTGAGCAGGATGCCGACTAAAAAAAGAAAGCTGACCCTTTGGAGTATCCTGATCGGAGCTCTGTTGGTATTCCTGATATTCCTGTTCCTCATGCCGGTTCTCTGGGTGATTGGATCCTCCTTCAAAACAGCGGGAGAATTATTCTCCTGGCCTCCCAGCCTGATCGGAAGGCAGCCGACACTGAATAACTATATCCTGGCCATGAATGAAGGAGACTTCACCGGATATTTTTTGAATTCGGTCTTTGTCAGCGTCCTGGCAACCGTTTTGACGGTGATTGTCAATGTCATGTCCGGTTATGCCTTTGCAAAATACAAGTTTCGGGGACAGAACATATTATTCGGTATTGTCCTTGCTACCCTGATGGTCCCCCTGGAAGTAATTATGATCCCGATATTTAAAGTCATCGTGGCTGTCAATCTGTATAACAAACTGTGGGGTCTGATTATCCCTGCGGTTGCATCGCCTACCGCCGTATTCCTGGTAAAGCAGTATTATGTGGGAATACCGGATGCATACATGGAGGCTGCCCGGATTGACGGAGCCCCGGAGAGGAAAATATTCCTTCGGATTATGCTTCCGCTGGCAAAGCCGGTCATATCAGTTTTATGCATTTTCTCTTTTATGTGGAGATGGAATGATTACCTGTGGCCGAAGCTTGTGATCAACAGCAAGACCAAATATACGATACAGCTTGCACTTGCGAACTTTTCGGGCGAGTATTCGGTGGATTGGAACAGTCTGCTGGCCATGTCGGTTATCTCTATGATACCGGTTATTATTGTATTTATATCATTGCAGAAGTACATCATCGGCGGTATCACCGCAGGAGGAGTAAAGGGATGATGAGGAGGGGAACAAAAGGATGAAATATATTGAATATCCGTTATTTGCAGAAGGCTATATTAACCGGTTTGTGACGACCGGTATCTTTACGAAGGCACAGCAATTCACAAAAGCAACCTTGAGCGGACGAGTCAATGAATGGTTAAAATACGGGTTTTCCATTCATGAGAATCCATGCAGGAAGGAATTCACCTCACAAAGAAGGAACGAGCTTCCGCCCTATATTGATTTCAGTGCGTATGATCCGGAAGCTGAGGTCTGTGTCTTTGAACAGAAGAAAAGACTGCATATGTATTTTCCGTTTGGTAATATCGGATTTGAGGAATCGGGCTTTTATTATACGCCGACCTATCTTAGATCCTACAGCTATGCAATTCTCAAAGCGGATAAGGCGGAAACGGCAGCTTTTGAACTGACCACCTGCGGGGGTCTGACACTGTGGGTGAATGACAGGCTGGTTACGGATTATACTCCCTTTACCAGAAATAAGGTAAAAAGCACCAGAGTCTCTGTTGAGCTTAAGGAGGGTGAGAATAAGTTTGTTATCTGCCTGGATGATTTGGCGGAACGGGATACGGATTATTACTTCCGGATCAGGCCGGTGGGAGGAAGCAGGCTTACAATTCTGCTTCCCATAAAAGACGAGATAGCGGCAAAGCAGTTGAAGAATATGGAATACATGCTGGAGCAGGTCTGCTTTGAAAAGGAAGCATATATCAGCGAGCCTGTAAGACTCCAGATATGCAACTATTCGGGCCGGCCGGTGGATTTTGACGTGCTTATCACTCCCGGTGATTTTGTTGAGAAGATGATAAATGCAGGGGAGCTGTCAAGGAGCAGGTCCTATCGTTTGGAAAAGGACCGGAAGCTTGTGGAGCTGTTCCATTCGGATGATATCCTTCCGGGTTATTATTATTTTACGGTGAGGCTGCAATATCACGGCATTGAGATAAAACGAAGGATCGGGAACCAGATCGTCCGGAAAGAGTTCCTGGGTTGGAAAGAGGAGCGGCTAAAAGACAGAAAGCAGCATGCGCTTCAGTTTGTGGCTCAATATAATACGAATAATGTTTATAAATCTGCGGCGCTGTTCGAGCTGGGGAAAAATTATGCGAAGGCAGAACAGATAATTCTTGAGGAGTTAGACGGAGTGAGACAGCGCAGGGATTGCTCGGATTTTCATTTTGTTATTATATTGTATATCTACCGCACCTATTCCCATCTGCTATCCGGGGTACTGAAGGAAGAGATAGAAGAGACCATGCGCGGTTACCGCTACTGGATTGATGTGCCGGGGGATGACGTTATGTGGTTTTTCAGTGAAAACCATGCGTTATTGTTCCATATCTGCCAGTATTTTGCGGGGGAATGCCTGCCGGACCAGACCTTTACCAACAGCGGATGCACAGGAAGACAGCTGCGCGAGAAGGCTGCGCGTCTTTTGGAGGACTGGTTTGACAGCTTCTTTCGCGAGTTCATCACCGAATGGAATTCCAATGCCTATATCCCGGTTGATGTTCTGGGACTGGGAACGTTGTATAATTTAACGGAGAAAGACAGCCTGATGCATCAAAAGGCCGGGAAGGCCCTGGATATGATCTTCTATGCCTTAAGCATAAATGAGCACAAGGGCGCCGTCATGACAAGCTTTGGAAGATCCTATGAAAAGGAGCTGAAGGGGAATTATAATGCCGGAACAACCGGAATTCTGTATGTTGCTTATAATGCAGGCTTTCTGACACGCAGCTCCATAGGATATCTTTCCCTGATTCTCGGAGATTATGAAGCTCCCCGGGAGTATAAAAAGTATTTACAATTGTCGGGTTCGAAGGAATTGATCCATCAGAATACCCAAGGCTTTGAACAGCACGTAAATCTGTATCTATACAAGAATGCGGATGTGCTCCTGTCCACAGCCGTTGGCTTTAAGCCCTATAAGGATGGATACCAGGAGCATATCGTTCAGGCGGCCATTGATGAATTAGCCCAGGTCTTTATCAATCATCCGGGGGAGTCCCATCCCTATGGAAGCGGAAGACCGAACTTCTGGGCCGGTAACGGATGTCTTCCCATGGGGATGCAGCATCTTAACGTAAGCATCCTTAAATACGATATTTCAGAAGCTTACCGGATCGACTATACGCATGCTTACGTTCCCCTGGCGGAATTCAACCAATATATGGGAGAGACCCATACGGTTGCACTGGAGAAGGATGGCGGTTATATCGGAGTAAAGGCCAGGAACGGTCTGAAAATGCAGGAGAGCGGTCCCTGCAGGCATCGTGAATTTGTCAGCCGGGGCAGGCAGAACGTCTGGGTGATCAAGGTTGCTCGAAGCTCCGAATATGAGACTCTGGAGGAATTTTTCAAAGCATTTGACCGAATCGATATTGTGATGAACCAGGAGAAGGAAGTCACCGTCACCGACGGAGATATCCGGTACTTTATCAATAAAGAAAATGTGTGCCGTGTCAATGGCGAAGCGATCTACCAATACCCCCTGAAGGTGGAAGGCATACTGACTTTAAAAGGAGATTAAGGGATGAGAATGAACCGAAGTGAGCTGGATGCAGCCTTGAATTTGGTTGTGAACCGAATGATGTCACTAAAAAATAATGGGATGAAGGAGGTTTTTCCCGTAAGTCTCATAGACATCGATTGCTGGGAATGGCCTCAGGGGGTAGGACTGTTCGGTCTGTATAAATATTATACCGTCAGCGGGAAGAAGGAAATACTGGAGTTTTTATGCCGGTGGTTTGATCTGAGAATGGAAGAGGGGATCTCTGAAAAGAATGTGAATACTACTGCTCCCATGCTTACCCTTTCCTATCTTTATGAGATTACCGGAAAGGAAAGCTATCTTGACTTGATCAGGGAATGGGTTGACTGGATCATGAAGGACAAAAAGCTGATCCGCACGGGAGATGAATGCTTCCAGCATATGATCACGGGAGATCCGAATGACGGGGAGATTTTGATCGATACGATATTTATGGCCTTGCTGTTTCTTGCAAAGGCGGGCAGGATATTAGGCAGAAAGGATTGTATCGATGAGGTGAATTATCAGATTCTCATTCATATCAAATATTTATTTGACAAAAAAGCCGGCCTGTTCTTCCATGGTTATAATTTTAATTTCAACCATAATTATGGCGAGGTTCATTGGGGACGGGGGAACAGCTGGTTCACGGTGGCGGCTATGGAGCTGTTATCCGGGACCGTGATTGATGAGGCTCTGAAAAGATATTTCATAAGTGTATTTAAAGCACAGGCGAAGGCGTTAAAGCATTATGCCCATAAGGAGCATGGACTATGGCACACCGTGATTGATGATGAGACCTCTTATATTGAAATTTCAGGCAGTGCCGCATTCTTATGCGGTATCATGCAGGGAGTAAGATATGGTATCCTGGAGCAGGGAGAATATGGGGACCTCATACAAAAGGGGATGCAAAATATCATGAAATATATTGCGGAGGACGGCACGGTGCGGAATGTTTCCTACGGAACACCGATTGGAAATTCCAAGGAATTCTATAAGGATATCCCCTGCTGTCCCATGACCTATGGACAGGCACTTATGATATTAAATCTACAGGAAGCAATGATGGATTTTTGGAATTAGAAAGAAGGGCGGATATGAAAATAAAGGAACGGGTATTCTTTGAAAAATTTGAATCTTTGTATTATTTCCATGGCAGCTCGCAGAATTGGGCTATGCAGGATTTTCATTTTCATAACCAATATGAAATTCTTTTATTTTTAAATGACGGTGCGACACTGGAGGTTGGCAGCCGTACTTACTCTGTTACTGCCGGCGACCTGTTTCTGCTGAATAATAAAGAATATCACCGGATCAGCGGAGCACCCGGAAAGCCCCATAACCGCTATGTGCTGATGTTTGAACCGGAGCTGCTGCAGCATATGGCAGGTGCTTTTGAATATGATTTTTCCATGTTCTTCGAAAACAGGTCCAGTGATTTCGTACACCGGCTGCATCTGACCGAGGGCAATCAGGCAAAGGTGGAGAAGCTGTTAGGCAAGATTGAAGAGATCATCAACCATGGGAAAGAGGACCGCTTCAAGGTGAAATTAAAGCTGTCCATTCTGGAGCTGATTGAAACGATCAACGAAATGTATGAGTTCTTTATGAGGGAGCAGGAGGAGCAGGAAAGCTGCATAGAAACCGCCGTAGAGAATATCAATGAGGAAAAAGGCAGGGTGGAATTCAAAGACCCGGTGCTGAACCGGGAGAGAATTGACCTGATTAAGAAGTATATCAGTTCCCATGTGGAGGAAAAGATGGAGCTGGATGATATTGCGAAAAAGTTCTATATCAGCAGGTATTATCTAAGCCATTATTTTAAGAAGGAAACCGGGTTCACTCTTGTCCAGTATATCACAAACCAGAAGATCGTAGCGGCAAAGGCGCTGCTCAAAAAAGGCTATTCGGTTACGGATGTGGCAATTAATCTCTCTTATAACAGTGACAGCCATTTTATCTCCGTATTTAAGAAAAGCAGCGGAATAACCCCCAAGCAGTATGCAAAAGAAAAAAATGACAATATTACATGATTTTTTAACCTGTTTTTGAAATTATTTGTGCAAAATAGCTGATAAAATAGTATTTAGAATAAATAGAAGGAGAGGTAAGCTATGAGAAAAATTTTAGCGTTGTTAATGACGGCGGCCGTGGCGATGGGGTTACTGACCGGATGCGCAGGTGCTTCAGGGGATAAGACAAAAACACTGGATGTGGTTTGGTTCAGCGATGGTAAAGAGGGCGAGTCCTTCATGCGTCTGGCTGAACAGTATATGGCGGAGCATAAGGACATCAAGATTGAATTGATCGAGGTTCCTTACGCGGACCTTGAAAGTAAGATCAAAAACATGATTAACGGCAAGGAATCACCGGCATTGGCACGTCTGACAAACCTTGGGCCTTTCCAGAATCAGCTTCTGGATCTCTCAGAGCATGTATCGGATAAGGA
>JAFADH010000189.1 GCA_023424995.1 Bacillota bacterium
AATTAAGCTCACGGATATTATTTCGCTCACGCCGGTCCCGAACTGCAAGACAGATACGAATCATGCAGATTTTATCGGTGCGTGTTATGACTATCCGGAGGGTGACTATGAAAAGCGCCGGCAGATAGAAGAAGAACATAAAAATTATACGCTGGGATTACTGTGGTTTTTGTCAAACGATCTCAGAGTTCCTGAAAACATCAGGAAAGAAATGAAAATGTGGGGATTTCCTAAAGATGAATTTATGAACAGCGGAGGCTTTCCTCATCAAATTTACGTACGTGAGGGCAGAAGAATGCTTGGAAGCTATATTATGACTGAAAATGATATATTGCATCCGAAAATAACCGACAGTATCGGAATGGGAACTTACTATTTTGATTCCCATTATGTCTCACGTTTTGCCATGGAGCAGACGGTTATGCAGGAAGGGAGCTTCTGGCTGGATGATGAGGTACGGTATCCGGTCAGCTATGGTGCCATATGCCCTAAGGCTGGGGAGTGTAAAAACCTTCTGGTGCCGGTTGCGCTTTCCGCATCTCATGCAGCATATGGCTCAATCCGCATGGAGCCTACCTATATGGTTTTGGCCCAATCGGCGGCGACGGCTGCAGCATTGGTGGTTTCTGAAGGGAGCAGTGTTCAGATGCTGTGCTATGACAGACTAAAAAACAGGCTTCTGCAGGATGGTGTAATATTGAACAAAGGAGAAGATGACGATGAAACCCAATTTTAAATATTCTGCCGGCCCGGTTCTGGAGCCCAGGCCCGGATGCACATGGGCAGATACCATGGTGCTCAATCCCGCAATCATTAAAGATAACAACTCCGACACACTGCATATGCTGTTTCGTGCCACCGGTCCGTATGCTCATAAAAAGCTTAAAGGAGCAAAATATGATCCTTATCCTATTTTTCTGGGATATGCCAGGAGCGAAGATTTGGGAAATACGTGGGAGGCTGATTTTGGCAGGCCCGCGTTGGAGCCGAGGCTGGAATATGATATGGACAGGATCTATATAACGGATGATGAGGGCCGCCAGGTTGTGAATTACTGCAACGGATGTGTGGAGGATCCCAGAATCTTTGAAGCAGCAGGGGAGCTTTATCTTTCGGTTGCTTGCCGGATGTTTCCTCCGGGTCCATATTGGTTTGATGATGAGAAGATAGTTACCCGTTTGGAAAACATACCTGATTGGGCGGTCAAAGAAGACAATCCCTTTTCCGGGGCCGCATACCACAACAGCACTGCGACGGTGCTGTACAAATTGAAGCTGGAAAGCTTGAAGAAGAACGATTATGAAAATGCGTTTACTTACGTATGCAACTTAACCGATCCCCAAATTGACGACAACCGTGATGTTTTTCTTTTTCCGGAAAAAATGATGATTGATGGCAAACAGCAGTATTTGCTTATCCATCGTCCGCATAATCCTGAAAATTTTGAAGCGGGAAAAGGGCATAAAAAGCCTTCCATCATGCTGGCAGCTGCTGAAAATATCAAGGAGCTTGCATCCCCTGAAGCCACACATAAATTTCTTGCGGAAGGCATTTTTGATTGGGAGGAGGAGCGCATAGGAGCAAGCTGGGCGCCGATTTCACTCGGTAACGGAGAATGGCTGCTTCAATACCACGGAAAAACATTTCCGGGATATGGCTACAGTCAATCGTTTATGATTCTGAAGCAAAAAGAAAATAATTTTCCCGAAATTGTGCATCGCTGCCCGGAAAGATTAATGTATCCTCAGCAGGAATGGGAGCTGCCCGATAAATTTCCATGCCCCTGTCTTTTTACCACGGCCGGCATTCTGGTTAATGGTCAACTCATCATGAGCTATGGCGCAGCAGATCAAAGAATCGGTATAGCTCGTGTTGATTTTAAGGAATTGGTCGAATATATCAGGCTTTTTGACAGTGCAGGAAAAAAAATATAAAAAGGAATGATACTTACAGGATGATTTATTAACTTGATATTTATTGCTATGCTTAGGCGCCTATTTATAGCAATTTAAATATGAGATCAAAATAAATTGAGGAGGTTTTGTATATTTATGGTGCTGAAAATATCAAAAAAAGTAAAATTCCTGGCGGTGTTTCTGGCAGGTGTATTATTGGCATGCAGTTCCTTTATGGTATTGAAAGCAGATGCTGCTACCCAGGTTACGGTATATTCAAATTATAATGTAAAAGCAGGCTATTTTCAAGGCTTGGGTGCACAGTTTGACCCTTACATCGGGTCGGATAAGCTTGTGGATGCACTTGGGGATAAATGGGATACGGTTCTGACAAGAGTAAACTTTATGGAAATGGGTTTTGCACGGGTATGTATCGCCACAAATGCATTCTGTCCCACACGGGTTGTCGGCAGCTATAACTGGAATACGGCAGAAATGCAGCAGCTGTATAAAATCCTTGATAACTGCAAGCAAAACGGCACCACAGTTTTCTTTTCTTCCTGGAGAAAAGACTATTTCAACGATACAATTGCTAATAATGAATCCGAGGATTATTCAACAATGATGGTAGATTGCCTGGAATATTTAATCAAAACCAAGGGATATACCAACATCAAATATTATCAGCAAATGAACGAACCCAAAGATGCCAAAATATCCTGGTCCGGTTATAAAACCAACTATAGCAGGCTGCAGGCCAAAATAGCGGCAAAAGGTCTGAGTGTTAAACTTTCAGGTACAGGGAATCAACCCGGAAGTACAGCTAATTATGATTTAGCGCATCAAGCAGAATTGCAGCCCTATGTGGGAGCATATGATATCCATTATTATCCTTGGCAAAGTGTGACAAAAGGCGGAGCTGATACTTTAATCAAGGACCGCATCCTGGGTCTGAGCACAACAAACCCGTTCTTTATTACTGAAGCCGGATCTCTGACAGGACAAGACGCCAACGATAACCAGGCAGCTATCGGGAATCACTGGTATGCGCTTCATAATGCTGATTTGGCAATTCAGGCGATTCAGCAGGGCTGCAATGGTTTGAGCATGTGGGAGATAGATTCTGCACAGCATGGAAGGTCATGGGGGATGTGGGATATCTTCAATCATCCGGACCCTTATCCCTGGTTCTATACATACTCGCTAATGTCCAAATATTTTAAACCCGGCATGGTTTTTTACAATCCGTCTGCAATTGATTCGGAAACCAGACTGCTGGTTGGACAAAAAAAAGTAAGTGCAAATGTTAATTACTGGACAATTGCTGTTGTAAACAGAGGTACTTCGTCTAAAGATATAAATGTACGAATTCCGGGTGTCGGGACAGGATCATTTAATGTATATAAGTATACCAGCACGTACCATCCTGTGGACAGCAACAGTCTTCCGGTGGCAGACAGTTCTGTAAATAACGTTGCTATAGGCAGTAATGGTGTGAGCTTTACTGTTCCTGCGGATGGGTTCATTTTACTTACAACCTACGGCAAAGGCACGGTATCGGGAAATCCCACTGTAACCAATTATTTTACCGACGATTTTGAAGATGGAGATTCTGCAGGATGGACAACCGGCGGAGGTACATGGAGCGTTATCACGGATGGCTCAAAGGTATTCAAGCTTAATGGATCAACAGACAGTATAGCAACAGCGGGAAATACATTGACGGATTTCACTTATGCAGCAAAGTCTAAAATATTGACGGCAAACGGTAATGCGGGGCTCGTGTTCAGATATACCGACAGCAATAACTACTATACGTTCAGGATGAATGATAGTACAAATAAGGCGGAATTGTACAAAAGAGTGGGAGGAACAATGACGCTGCTGGCTTCAAGTTCGGTTATTTCCGTAGATACAAATACGTGGTACAATATTAAGGTTATTATAGCGGGGAATAATATAAGAGCTTATGTGGACGGATATCCGTTGATAAACTGGACCAATAGTGTGAATCAGCTTACATCGGGCAAAATTGGCCTTAGATCCACATGCGATGCTGAATTTGATGATGTTGTAGCTAAAAATTAACTTTAATTAATTTTGTCATGAGAAATGTTAATGGACCTGACTGATATTTATATCGGTCAGGTCCATTGCGTACACTCAGCATGGGGTAAATCTAACAGGAGAAAGACATGAGCTCTGAAAGCTGCTATCAGCTTGCCAGTAAAAGTTTTTTGGGAATATATACCTGGGCGAACATAAGCGGTCTAGTTGCAATCTTTTTTGCACCAATTTCGGGAGTGTTGATAAATTCCTTTACTGTGGTTTTATAAGGTTATTCTTTTTGTAAATGAAAAACAGTTAAATTGTTTAAGATAAAATTATTAAATTTGTTAAAATTGAGGATATGAGAGTGAAACTTTCATATCCTTCCTTAATGAGAAAATATATGAGATTTTTCTATATTCAAAAATGAATTTTCTAACTTTGCATTGGAATAAAATTGCTGATATGCTAAAATAAGTAAAAGAATAAGTATAAATGATGAAAATTGTATAAAGATTTAGCTGTTAGATTTTATAATAAGAATTATGCTCAAAACCCATAACGAGTAGTTGGAGGTATAATGGAGAAATTTGTAAAAATAATTGACTATTTTATACAATACGAAATAATGAATCGATTTAATGAAATCGAATTAAAAAAAGGACAAGGTATATATATAAGCAAAGGGTCCTTTTGTGATGTTGATAATATTCAAAAGATAGTTAGTGACACTAAGGTTGATAAAATAAAATTTTTAGTTAAAAAAATTAAATTTAACGATAGTAAATATGGTTCACAAATATTGCCTGCGATATTGCAACTGTTGACAGATATTAATGGAAAAGACAAAATAAATGAACGTTTGACAAGCATAATTGATAAGAATAAATATTGTTATACAAGCAATTATGATGAAGATATTTATGAAATTACAAATATTATCTTGGACAATACATTGCTTGTTTTGTATCCCATTTTAGCTCATGGAAAAAGAAAAGTGCCATTGGTAACTTTTGAGTGTAAAATTGTAGCAGATAAGTATGTTATTGAGAATTATAAAATACAGCAGGAAGCTTTCAGGGTGATTATTGCGAGTATACTGGATTGTGGATTAAGAGAAGTACATGGTGTTTTAGGTGATGAATTTTACAAATTGCTTAATTCCTTATCCAGTATTAATAACTCTGATATTTTTGAAACCATAGAGATCATTAATGAAGATATAAAAGGTAAATTTGTTAATGAGGGATTTACAAGCATATGGAATATAAAGAACTATGAAAGGTGGGCTGTAACTGAGGAATTAGCAATTACGATTGAAGCATTTAAGGAGTTACAGCAACCTATTTTTCGTGAAGAATTGAAACACTTAAGGGAGCTTACAAAGGACTCTATAATACCTAATATTATTCAGAAGTATCTGTATTCTAATGAAAAATCAGCATCTATAGATTCTGTTCAAAATAGTTTTCACTATGGCAGCTATGATAGTGGATTTTCTGTGAATGAAAAACAATGGAAGGTTGTATCAGCCTATAATTCCAACAATTTAATATCTGTCAGTGGTCCTCCGGGGACCGGGAAAACTACAATTTTAAAAGAAATAATTGCTGATAATTTTGTTAGAAAAATTAAAGACTTAATTTCTGTTTGGGATAAACCATGGGAAGAATTTGGACAAGGAAATCAAAAAGTATTTTGTTTTCCTTTTAATGGGGAATGCAATAAATCTATGGTACTGACTAGTACCAATAATGATGCTGTTGATAACATAGGTCTAGAGCTGCTTAGAGAAGTGGAGTATTTTGGAGATATTGCCCGGGATGATTTATCAAGGCAATATGGGAATGAAACTCTTAAAGGAATCTTTTGCGCAAGGCTTGGGAAAAAAGATAATATGGATAGCTTTAATTTAGGAGCACTTAGACCCTTAATAAAGCTGCTAAAAAGTTCAGATGATTATGACGAGCAATTATCATTGCAATTAACCGAAAGTTTTAAGCAGGTTTGGGAGTCGATAACTTCCGTTGAGACCGAAATCAAAGATTATATAAATAGTCGGACAATCATTTTAAATCAATTAATGTCCGACGATTTGATTCCGAAAGAGATAACGATTGATTTAATCCAAGCTGCGAAGAATAAGATGCAGAACAATTATGAAAATTTAACTGGATTAATAAAAGATAATGAAGGAAATCTTATTGTGTGTAAAAACAAGTTAAATGATATCAATAAGTCACTTACTGAGGCGTTAAATAATATAAAGCATGGT
>JAFADH010000204.1 GCA_023424995.1 Bacillota bacterium
TAAGGGGACGCGGCGAGGAAGATCAGACAGTATGGAGCAAGCTGGTCGGAAAAGAGCTCGAGGTTGCAACCCAAATGGTACTTGACAATTTAGGTCATGATTCTGCCTATATTCGCGCTGCGGGCATATTCAGGGATGAACGAGCCATTCCAATGCTTAAGGATCTGGTGGAAAGTCTGCCTTCAGAGTTCTGTTATGAAAGACTTTTGTCAGCGCGTGTTCTATACGATTGGACGGGTTATGAAAAATACCTTTCCGTATTGGCTGAGACATTGCCTAACAGTGGTGAATACACAAAAACTAGTCTAAACTATTGGATATCCGGACTTAACAAGGAAATAGCAATTCAATACATGTTTATGATGCTGCAGGATAAAAGCAGCTTTGTAAGATGGTGCGCTTATAGCACGTTGATTGATTATTTCAAGCTTGGTAAACAGAAATATGAGGAAATCAAGTATTACACAGAGGATAAAGTCTATGCCGATCACAATTTGTTTCAAAAGCGTTTAGAAGCATTAAAGGATAAGGTTGAGATGTTATAGAAATGGAAATATAATACTTGCTGAATTTTTTAAAGTAGAACTATGGCTTCTTTTGTTTTTATATGGCAGGATGTAATCGAAATCCTTAACAGGTGTGTATCTGTTCGCAGGGCGAAATAGTAAATTTTTATTTTCAACACGACATACATTATCATTATCACAAAAACTGCATCTATAAGCATCTATAGTCATGTCAGAATATTATAAGATATGGAAAAAAGCATCTTCACAAAAGATGCTTTTTTCCATAGATGATTATAATCATACATTATCTTAAATAAAAAGTCTAGTAATTTTTTTCCCGGGTGTTAATATGAAGTTACCGGTAACCATCATATGCATGTGATGAATAAAAGATATTCGAACTATATTACTTTAACTGAAGGAGGGTAGGATAGTGAGCGGAATTAACTGGAACGCTAAGCTGGATTACTTGAAAAATTCCAGGATGGCATGGTTTAATACGGACTATCTGGAATTTCTCATCAACAAGGTATGGCGTATTGCAAAACCTGTAAGAGTGGCGGATTTTGGCTGCGGCGTCGGGTTCTTAGGAAGTGTTCTGCTGCCATTGCTGCCGAAGGGGAGCAGTTATACCGGCTATGATATTGGATGGGAGTTACTGGAGGAAGCCAAAAATTCATTTTCCTTAACATCATATGATACGGAATTCATCTATTGTGATCTGCTGACTGATTCCATAGCCCGACAATATGATCTGGTTATATGCCAAACTCTTTTGATGCATCTTCCCAAGCCGGAATTTATCATAGAAAAAATGATTAATGCGGCGGTTGAAGGCGGAATGGTCATCTGTGTTGAGACGAACTGGAATGTCGGGAATGCCGCTATGTACATAGACGGACTGGATGTAGACGGCTACTGTAATTTGGGATTATTGTCAAAGCTATGGAAAAGCGAAAAGGCGGAAAAGGGAACGGATAAATGCATCGGCATGAAAATACCTGTCATGATGCAAAAAGCCGGTCTGCATAATGTCGGCATACGTATGAACGATTGTGTAAGATTTGCAAACCCCTATGCCAAACAGCAGGAATATCACCGGCAATTACGGACCTTTCTGGCAGATGGCTGGGGGCGTGAGATGGGGGATAAAGAGACATATGTGCAAGCGCTGAATAAACGGGGCGTTACCGTTGATGAAGCTCAGTTGCAATACCAATGCGAAAAGGAAATGAACGAATATGTGAAGAGGGAAGCAGATAAGCTTATGGTATTGACCCTACCGCCCATGTTCATTTCTTATGGAACCAAATAAAGAACAAGCTGTATATTACAACATACTTAATAAATTGCAGATTGTTCGACAACTGGAGTTTATGAAAAGCCGGCCGGCTGTATTCATTTCTATAATATTAAAAGGAGAAACCTTGATGATTACACTCAGAAAGATCACACTGGAAAACCGCCGTGAGTTATTTAAACTAAAAACAACGGATGATCAATGCCGTTTTGTAGCATCCAACCTCTCAAGTGTGGCTTCGTGTTATGTGCTGGCTACCAACGGAGGAAGTCCCCTTCCTTTTGCCATTTATGCAGATGAACAGATGGTAGGTTTTGTTATGATTGTCTATGGAATTACCGGATATGAGATTCCTAAGATTGCGGATAACAATTATTGTATATTGCGCCTGATGATCGGTGAGCAACATCAGAGAAGAGGTTATGGCAGGGAGGCTATGCAGAAAATCCTGGAATACATACGCACCTTCCCGGTAGGACCTGCACAGTACTGCTGGATATCATATGAAGCAGATAATACCGTTGCTGAGAAGCTGTATGAGAGCTTTGGATTTCGGACGAATGGTGAAATATGTAATAATGAACCGGTAACCGTACTAAAACTCTAGATTATGCGGGACGGGGATGCCGCATTATAACAGGGAGAAGCAATTTTGCTTCTCCCATTGCTCATATAATCATAAATTCGATTTCTTCCGGTAGATGAAGCGTATATGTTGATTCATTTTAAAATTAATAGATACTATAGTCCAGGTAAGCAGGCTAATGAATAAATATTATGCAGATATTCTTTGCCTCTGAATATGCAAACCTCAGTTTCTCCATTGAAGGTAAAGCCCAGCTTTTCAACTGATCTGATAGATTTTAGGTTATCAACATAGATATGTGCATGAATCCGGCTTACCTTCATTTCATATCTGGCAAAGTCTAAAATGGCAATTAAAGCTTCTCTCATAAAGCCCTGTCCCCAGTACTCTTCCTGGAGGTCATATCCAATATCCACGCAATTGCTGTCTTTATCCCAGCAATGATAACCGCATGTACCTATTTTTCTGCCATTGTTTTTTAATATCAGTATCCAGCGGTGCTGCATTCGGGGTTCCGGCTGCAGATAAAAACCGATCAGGTCATCAGCTTCTATAGAATATTTAAAATATTTTTAATTAAAAGCTTAACTTATTTAGGTTATATTTGACAAAATATAGTAAATAATATAATATATAGTAAGGTGATTTGCTAGAATAAGTTTAAGGGGGAATTTTCATGCGAAGCAGAATATTAGTGATTGTAGCTATTTGCATAGGGTTAGCTATTATTGTGATTTTTCTACTGATAGAT
>JAFADH010000231.1 GCA_023424995.1 Bacillota bacterium
TGGAATTGAGGACATGAGAGTGAAAACTTTCACGTCTTTTTTAATAGAAAAATCCATGGAATTACCCATTTTACATTGATGTTGGAGAATTACTTTATGAAAAAGATTATGGTCACACCGCCTAAAACATCAGAACATAAAAAGTTGAAAGTTGCAGCGTATTGTAGAGTCAGTACATTGAGTCCGACTTTCATTATATCGGCTAATAAAAAAAAGCTGATCTACGGCTTGCAAAATTCGTAATATGAAGTAATCTTCAAATTTTGAAGAAGCCTTCTGTACCTATATCAATCCAAATGCCTATTTCGCCCTTTTTGTCGGTCCCGTGTTTTAAATCATTCACCACTAATACGGGCTGCGGTGAATGGTCTACAGTTTCATTTATAGATATGATTTGGGATGATTTAGAAAAAAACTTTGGACTGATCCGATAGCTTTTGTCAAGGAGATTTGTCTGATTTTCTGAAATATTTATAGTTTTCGCCAAATATCAATGCCGCCGCGCCATCGTAACAATTAAGCTTTGATGAAATCAAAACTCAATGAATTATGGCAAGATTCTTTTTGTCTGTTTCGGCATTGACTTTAGATAATATGCGTAGTAAAATGATAACTGTCCGCATGGATAATCCACCCGCGAAAGGGGATGTGTTTTAATGGCAATTTATGAACTGGTGATTGTAACCTAAAACCGAATATTGGGCGCATGATTATATTTATGGGGTGATAACCCTATGTTTTTGTGTGCCGCTCAAGTAACCTTTCGTATATAACTGCATTGCGGAGCATATGGCTTAGGGTCGTATGCTCTTTGTTATATCTCATGATATAGCCGTGGCAAGCAGTCTCAAACGAGGCTGCTTGCCATGGCATTTTTGCGCCCAAAAAACATCTCAAATCAGGAGAGGATAAAAAAGAAATGATTGATTTAAAACTGTACGGCTATAAAGAGATAGAAACTCCACCCGACGGCTTGGTGCCGGGAAGGGTCACAGAGCTTCGTCGAGAGCAATATTCTGTTGTCACTGAGCACGGCGAGGTAACGGCAACGCTCAAGGGCACCTTTTATCACAATGCAGAGGCGCGAGAGGACTTCCCCTGCGTCGGTGATTTTGTGCTGTTGCAATATAATGAACATGGCGCTTCGCGCATTGCCGAATTGCTGCCCCGCCGGTCGAAGTTTTCCCGGGCGAATCTATCGGGACACGCATCTGGCTATGTAAAAACAATTCTGGAGCAGGTTGTTGCAACAAATTTTGATTACGTTTTTATTTTGTCATCTCTTAACATGGATTTCAATGTAAACCGTATCCTGCGCTATGTGACGCAAGCACTTGGCAGCGGAGGACAGCCTGTTATTCTGCTGACCAAAGCCGACCTTTCGCCGGATAGTGCGCCGCAGACAGATGCAGTCCGGCTCGCTGCGCCGGATGTCCCGGTGCATGTGGTTTCTAGCCATACCGGACTTGGTCTTTCCGCGTTGGAGGAATACCTTGAGTCGGGCAAAACGGTGGTGTTCCTCGGCATGTCCGGGGTGGGAAAATCCTCCTTGCTTAACGCGCTTATGAAGCAGGAGGTGATGGCAGTAAAGGCAATCCGAGAGGATGATAGTAGGGGTAGGCATACCACCACGCATCGCCAACTCTTCATGTTACCATCCGGTGCGATGGTCATTGATACGCCCGGTATGCGCGAGCTTGGACTGTTCGATGCGCAGGAAGGTATAAGTGCGGGATTTGCCGATGTGGAGGAACTGTTAACACAGTGTCGATTTAACGACTGTCATCATAAAACTGAGCCGGGCTGTGCGGTTCTTGCCGCACTTTCGAGCGGTGCTCTTTCTCAGGAACGGTGGGAGAATTATCTTGTGCAGAAGCAGGAAAACAAGTTTGTGGACGATAAAACCGGATATCTCATTGATAAACGGGCGAAAAACAAGTCGATTGCAATGTGGAGCAAACAAGTAAAAAGGAATGGAGGATTTAAGAAATGAATCATAATGAACAGATACAGATTAATCAAGACACATTAACACATGTTTTAAGCGAGATGCTTGGCACAACTATTATCTGCGTCGATACTCAAATGGAGCAGCTGCACGGCGGGACGCTGGGCGATGTCCGATTGGTATCAGGCGTAGCCGAAACAGGTGGCGGTGAGAAGCTGCCGTATCGGGTTGTGTGGAAAACGCAGAAAAAATGGGAACGCCCCGGCGATCCGGATTCATGGCGCAGGGAATACGACCTTTATAGGTCGGATTTGGGCAGAGCGTTTACGGAGTCCCTGAGCTGGCCCACGTGCTATCACTCCGAAATGAACGAGGAAAAAAGCGAAATACAGCTATGGATGGAGTATATTGCCGGTGCATCAGGCGAAACCCTCACCATTGATATGTTAGAGCAAGCCGCTTTTGAGTTGGGACGTTTCCAGAGCAAGTATTCCGCGATGTCCAAGAAGTTAAGTGATATTGCTTGTTTAAATGACTCTGGTTTTATGGAAAGAGAGTTTAACCAATGGCATAGGCAATCTTTTACATACGACTTTCTTATCTCCGGACCCTGCCGTATACCGGAGTTTCTCAAGCTAATGCTCAAAGAGGGCGATATCCAATTGGTGGATGGCAGATCATTTGAATACAGCTATCTCCGCTCAAGAGGCTGCGGTATACCCGAACATCTTAGACAAATGCTCATGGATATAGATGAACACAAGAACGAGTTATTTTGTGAATTAAAAAAACTTCCCATTGTGTTGTGTCATCGGGATTTTTGGATAGAGAATATATTCTCGCATGAGGGCAAGATTCGGTTAATTGACTGGGATACATCCGGTTGGGGATATGTAGGTGAGGATATTGCGAGTCTTGTCATTGATGATACAGATGCTTCATGTATAGGCGAATATTACCGCAGACTGATTCCCGCGTATTGCATGGGACTCTCAGAGCATATGGATATCTCTCAGATTGACAATCTTTATATTCGTGAGATGATTCTTATCAAGTTCGGCTACAGGATATTACAGGAATATATGTTTTCCGAAGCTCAGGATGTAAAGGAAGAACAGGTATCTATCCTTCAAAAAGTCTATGAGATGGAGGACGGGAAGCTTTGACACTGTTGCGATTGAGCCTTTGAATGTAAACAACTGGCTGAAAGCTTGCGAATTATCTGTTTCGGAGGAGCAGAAGCAGATATTCACTGTTCCATATGTGTATTGGATTGGAATCAGCCGATATGAAGAACATGGCGATTTGTTAGCAATTAAGCAGGGCAGGGTTCTAACTTAAAGAATTTGTAAAAATAAATTGGAATAGAACAAAAGAAAGTGCTTTCTACCGAAAACTGCTGAGACTAAAGCCCTTGGTATGCTGACTTCAAGGGGTACCAGGTCCGATGGTCATCAGAATTACAGCAACAAGGCATACAGAAACAGTTTGTTTGCTAAATAGAACAAAATAAACTATACTTAGGATGCACTCATTTATAATCTAAGTTGTAAATCGAAATGCAACCTTTTCAAGTTCAGACTGAGTGATAATTCTTATAAAATATCTATGCCGGGTGGGTGCATCCCGGCTTACAAAAAGATTGTGTAAACTTAATTAGTAGTTGAGTTTCCAGTCTTTTTTGTTTTCCTTATTTCCCAGAATCATATATCCTAAAAAGGTTGGCGGCAGAATGGA
>JAFADH010000279.1 GCA_023424995.1 Bacillota bacterium
CTTATAAAGGTACAAAGATTGGTAAGGACTATGAAGACGTGAATGAATTGACTTGTTTCAGTTTTCAAGCAACGAAAAATATCTCCATTGGTGATGGAGGAATGATAACAACCGCAGATGCAGATATGGCAAAAAAGGTGAGTGAGCTTCGGCTTTTTGGAATGAGTGCGATAGATAATAAAGATTCATACCTTGATGCCACAATGAGATATCAACAACAGTATATCGGTTATAAATATAACATGACAGATATTGAGGCTGCAATCGGGATTAAACAGCTTGAAACTTAAGACAACATTATATTATAAATTACAATTGGTAAGCCGTATACCTTAGTAGGGTACGCGCGGCTTAATAAGGGGGCAACCTAGAAATAGGTTGCTCTATTTGTTCAGGAAAATCCGTTTTTTACTAAGGTCAACTCTTTTCTATGCCTAATTTAGGGAATTGCTGTATATAATTTAGCATGGATGTGCAAATAAGGTTGTTCTTAATCCTTATAATTATTACATTCATAAATTTATTATACGCAATATCTCGCATATGAGATATTTAGCAGTGCAGAAATGAGGTAGAAGATGAAAAGAAGATGTGATCAGTTGTTATGGGTTATCCTGGTAATAGCGGCGACGGTGCTAACAGGCTGTAGTAAAGGTGGGCAGAAAATCGTAGTCAATGAAGCTGGACACTCGGTTTTCTATGCACCGTTCTATGTAGCCATAGAAAAGGGGTTCTTTCAGGAGGAAGGTTATCAGATAGAGCTTGTAAACGGACAGGGTGCGGATAATTCTAAGGCAGCTTTATTAGGAGAAGACTGTGATATAGCATTAATGGGAGCGGAGGTAAGTGTTGCTATATTCAACGAAGGTGTTGAAGATTATGCAGTGAATTTCGCACAGCTGACGCAGAGAGCCGGGGATTGCCTGGTATCACGAGTGGTAAATGAGAAGTTTCAATGGAATAATGTAAAGGGTAAGACCATAATCGGTGGCAGGAAAGGCAGCCTGCCGCAGATGACCTTCCGGTATATCTTAAAAAAGCAGGGGATAGATCCGGAGAGTGAATTGTCAATCCAGGATATGGAATATGAACCGGCTTTGAAGGAATTCACCTCAGGGAAGGGGGATTATATCCTGTTATATGAGCCGGATGCCACTAACCTGGAGTTAAAGGGAGCCGGCAGGGTGGTAGCTTATCTGGGTTCGGACAGCGGGAAAATCCCGTTCTCCGTATTTGCGGCAAAGAAAAGCTATGCGGAGAAAAATCCCGACACAATCCAAAGGTTTGTGAATGCGATTCAAAAGGGAATCGATTATGTGACATCCCATACACCGGAGGAGACCGCGAAGGCCATACACAAGCAATTCCCGGATACGGACAGGGATGTACTGGCTCAGGTTCTGGCCGCATATTATGAACAGGATATCTGGAAGGATACTCCGGAGCTTGAACAGAACAGCTATACCTTTTTGCTGGATCTGATGGAGGATTCCGGTGAGCTTACGGAACGGATTCCCTATGAGGATATAGTTAATAACGGCTTTACGAAAAGTAATGAGGGATCGGCAGCCGGACCAAAAGAACGGTGAACAGCATCGAAGCTGAACTTAAGAACAAGGTGCAGGAGATCTTCCTTGCACCTTGTTTATAACAGACTATATTCAATCACTGCTCTGAAGCCTCTGAGGCTGTATCTTCTGCAACGTCCTCCGCATCATCCTCATAATCATCGAAATCATCATCAAAATCATCAAGATAATCCGGGTTCATATACCGGTATACCGCATATGCGATGGCAGCAACTGCCGCAACGGCACCGATAATGGCAAGAACACAGATGATGACATGTCTTCTCTTCTCGCATGGATCTTTTCTGTGCATCAAGTCTTTAAGATCTCTGGATTTTAAGTAGCCCATTAAATCATCAATTTTATTTCCCATGACAACACTTCCCTTCCTTTACGATACAAGTGATTCGTTATTCCGATCACTGTTAATTCTGTTCTTCACTGTTAAATAGTGGCTTAATTGGTACTTTTTATTATACATTAACAGTATAACATATTAATCTCTACTTTACTATAATATTTCAAAAGAACAAGAAAATTATTCATTATTCAGGGGTTTATTCGATTTTTTTAATAAATTTTCAGATTTTGGCCGGCATTGGATGCAACTTTGCCAGAGATGCTTCTGACTCCGTATATTATACAATACCGACAGGGGCAGCATAGACGACAAATTCATCATCACCGCTCAGCTGCAGCAGCCGGTCTGTTTTTTCCTGGTCATAGGCTGCTATTGCGCAAGTACCGCAGCCAATCGCCTGACAGCTCAAATACAGGTTCTGCACCACATGGCCCGCATCAATCAGCATTACCCGGTGGGCATCCGTGCTGTATCTCCATTCACTTCTGTAAGGCACGGCGCTGAAGTAAAATACGGCCGCGGAATTACATGCCCATTTTTGTCCGCACAGGCTGTCCGAGACTTCCTTATTAAGATTCTCCGCGGCTGTTATAAATTCCAGGGCGTGTTCCATGGGAAGGTAATGATATATCCCGTTATCCAGGTCTTCCACCTTGAATACCGCAAGATAGGTTTCGAACGGATGCCTTGCGCCTGCGGAAGGGACCGGTCTTACAGTGGCATAATTATTACCGCGGATGCTTTTCACACCCTGCACCGACCATAGCAGGAAGGATAATTGCTCCTGAGTAATGCTTTCCTTCTTATAGGCACGCTGGCTGCTTCTGCCCTGCAATATAGCCAGATAGTCAGATTCCTTTATTACGCCGGAGAAGTCCTTTGTCAGCACAATAGTATGACTGCTGGCGGCCGGTTTGGTTAACGGCGGCTGAGGTATCTGCTTTTTCTGGTCGGATTCATAATCATCCCTGGCAAAAGCACTTTTCATAAATTCTCTATTGTATTGTATCCTGCCGGCTAAATCATGGTTATGTTCCATATTATCCTCCATAGCCTGATTCTCAATTTGGATCCTCATAGCGGATCATCGGACCGGTTGAGCAATCAGTATTTCATATTATAATTTAAAGGTATTCAAAGATTTAATCAAGCTTAATTAAATTTGCAAAGTTTGACAGAAGCTTCTTGATTCCGAAATTAGGAAAGTCAACGGTTATCTCGTAATCCTTCCCGCCTTTAGTTATATCGGTTACAATTCCGACTCCGAATTTAATGTGCCTTACCGTATCACCGACTCCGTAATCCAGGGTACCCATCCGGGAGCCCTCGAACTGCTTGGCTGCCGGTGTGACAAAGGGCTTATAGGAAGCCTGATCCTGTGAATAGACACCTTTCCGGGGTTTGTCGAATATGGCTTCATTAAAGGGAGCATCGTAACGCTTTGCTTTGTCAGAGAAGGGTTCCTCCGACTCAAACACGAACCTGGTTCTTCGTATGCCGGGGGTGGTTATCTTAAGCAGATATCTGGGAATCTCATTCACAAAGCGGGAGGGCTTGTTGTACTGGGTCTCGCCCCGGAGCATGCGCTGCTTGGCAGCGGACAGGGACAGCTGCTTCATGGCTCTGGTGATACCTACATAACACAGCCGGCGTTCCTCTTCAATCTCTTCCTTGGGATTATCCGCATACAGGGACATATAGCCGGGGAAGACGCCCTCCTCCATTCCGCAGAGGTATACATAGGGGAATTCCAGGCCCTTGGCGCTGTGCAGGGTCATGAGGACTACCTTTTCATTGCTGTCATCCAGATTGTCGATATCCGATACCAGGGCGACTTCTTCCAAAAATCCCTCCAGGGTGGGAGGTTCCGGGGAATTTTCCGTATATGCCGTCAGCTTATTCACAAGTTCATTGATATTGCCGATGCGGTCCTGGGCTTCTTCGCTTCCTTCCTCCTCCAGTTCTCTGAGATAGCCGGTGGCATCCAGGATGTCGTCAATCAGCTCTCCGAGATTATAGCCCTCCTGGCTTACGCGGGATTTCAGGCCTTCAATCAGGCTGATGAAGGGTGTCAGCTTTGAAGCCGAGCGCCCCAGGGAGGGGATGGACTGGGCACGCAGCAGTGCGTCGTAGAAGCTGAGCTCATGTTCCACCGCATAATCATTGATCCGGTCCACGGTGGTAAGCCCTATACCGCGCCGCGGTACATTGATGATCCGCCGGACAGCGATACTGTCCAGGCCGTTATTGATGGTCTTCAGATAAGCCAGGATATCCTTGATCTCCTTGCGGTCATAGAAGTTCTGACCGCCGATGATCTTATACGGGATATTCTTAAGTATCATTTTCTCTTCAAAGAGACGGGACTGGGCATTGGTGCGGTAAAGGACCGCAAAGTCCTTATATGTAGCGTCACCGTTCTCCGTCGTTGCTTTTATCTCGGAGGTTATGGCGTCGGCTTCCTCAAAATCTGTCTCAAACTGGGTATAGTGGACGGGTTCCCCATCCTCGTTCTGTGTCCACAGGGACTTGTCCTTACGTCCCGTATTGTTGCAGATCACCTCGTTGGCCGTATTCAGAATACTCCTGGTGGAGCGGTAGTTCTCTTCCAGCTTAATCACCAGAGTGTTTGGGAACGCCTGTTCAAAGTTAAGGATATTATATATATTGGCGCCCCGGAATTTGTAGATGGACTGGTCGTCGTCACCAACCACACAGAGATTGTATTCCCGCTCCCCATAGATGCTGAAGCCGGAGGACAGCAGATGGATCAGCCTGAACTGCGCCGTATTGGTATCCTGATACTCATCCACCATAATATAGCGGAACCGGTTCTGATAGTATTCCAGAGCCTCGGTATTCGTCTGGAACAGCTCCACGGTCCTGCAGATCAGATCATCAAAGTCCATGGCATTGCTGGCTTTTAAGCGCTTCTGGTATTCGCCGTAGGCTAAGGCGTATTTCTTCTGATTATAATCACCGTAGGCATTCTTTTCAAATTCCTCAGGAGAGATCAATTCATCCTTTGCTTTTGAGATGACGGAGAGAATGCTGCGTTCGTTCATTTTCTTGGTATCTATATTAAGGTACTTACAGATGTCCCTCATAAGGGTTTTGGAATCATCCGTATCGTAGATGGTAAAGCTCCTGGTGTATCCGATCAGATCGGCATACCGCCTTAGAATACGGACACAGGTAGAGTGGAAGGTACTTACCCAGACATCCTCGGAGCCTGTTCCGATGATCCGGTCAACACGCTCCCGCATCTCCCTGGCTGCCTTATTGGTAAAGGTGATGGCAAGGATATTCCAGGGATTCACCCCCCGCTCCTCAATCAGATAGGCGATGCGGTGGGTAAGCACACGGGTCTTGCCGGAGCCTGCGCCTGCCAGGATGAGAAGAGGCCCTTTGTCGTGAAGAACCGCCTTTTTCTGTTCCGGATTTAAGGAATCATATATGCTCATGATGATATCTCCATTCTAATTAAAATCTTTCGTATCAGTGCCCGTGTACAAATTCGCCGTGTATAATATGCGTACCGGCCTGTTCTATGTATGTCGGAGGGAAGAGACTCGTATACGGGAATCTGCTTCACTTGAACAGTATAGCATGCATGGGAGCCAGTTTCAATCCTGCTTTTCACACTGCTTCCCATCCTGTCTATTTAGCAAATCCTGCTATTCATCTCATTATTTTTGCTTTGACATCTAGTTTCTGATACTATATAATGGGATGGAGGTGATTCGATTGGAAATGACGAAAGAAGAGTATATCAAGAGCCTGATAGACAGCTTGAAGGATGTTAAATACATCATGCCCGATGATATACCGAATATAGATCTATATATGGATCAGGTCACGACATTTATGGACAAGCATCTGAAATCCTCTAAGCGCTACAGCGAGGATAAGCTATTGACCAAGACCATGATCAATAATTATACGAAGAATGAATTATTGCCTCCGCCCAGCAAGAAGAAATATACCAAGGAGCATATGTTCCTGTTGATATTCATCTATTATTTTAAGAACATTCTCTCCATTAATGATATCCAGAGCATATTCAACCCGTTGACCGAACGCTATTACGGGGAAGGCTCCAGAGTGAAGCTGGAGGATATTTATGAAGAGATATTCCGCCTTGAGAAGGAACAGACGGATGCCCTTACCAAGGATATGGTCCGCAAGATGACCAAGGCGAAGGAATCCTTTCCTGAGGTCAAGGATAAGGAAGATCAGGATTTCCTTACCATGTTTGCATTCATCAGTATGCTGTGCTTTGATGTATATATGAGAAAGCACATGATCGAACAGATGATAGACAGCGCTCTCATGAGCAATACGGATAATAAATCCGGCAGGACGGATAAATCCAAGGATGTTAAGAAGGCGGAGCCGAAGAAGGAACAGAAGGCGGATAAGCCTCAGGAGAAGAAGGCAGCAGATAATGTCAGTGGGTAGCTGGCTGTCCGGAAGCTGAATATAAGAAGAGCTCATTGCACGGCAATGAGCTCTTATCATAACACCCCGGCAGGGGCACATCTAAGATTTTGATTTCTCGGGAACAGCATCCTTCATTCTTGCAAATACCATATCATAACCATCATTGCCATAGTTCAGGGAACGGTTCACACGGCTGATGGTAGCTGTCGAGGCACCGGTCTTCTCCGCAATCTCAAGATAAGTATTATGATTTCTCAGCATCCGGGCTACTTCAAAACGCTGCGATAAGGAAAGTAACTCGTTCACGGTACAGATATCCTCGAAAAATATATAACACTCCTCCGAATCTTTTAAGCTTAATATTGCTTCGAATAAATGATCAACAGCAGTAGTTCTGATATTCTTGCTCATCGGTAGGACTCCTTTCGTCTGGTTGCCATTTTGTTTTCACACAGCATAATTTTAACACTACATAGTGCTAAAGTAAAGTGTTTTCTGCTGGATTATTCCATATGGGCCGGATGGCCTGTCCGCAGGATTCATAAGATTTGTACTTGTCAGTGATTTTGTAATATGTTATTATGATGGTGTTTGACCCGGGATGTAATAGGCATTACGGATTTGTTAATAATCATACGGATATATTATATATGGAATTGCAAGACAATATATAAAATTATAAATTAATTACCGTCTCTATTCATGTTTCGGTATTATTGGGGGCTCCGCAATGGATAATGATCTTTTAAGCGCTCAAGAGGTTGCTGGTATATTAAAAATATCCAGAAATACGGTTTATGAATTAATTAAAAGAGGGGAATTGAATTCATCTAAGGTCGGCAAGCAGGTAAGAGTGGCACGCAATGAGGTTGATGCGTATTTAAAGGGATCGTCAAGCGCGGGTGTCTTCAGTACATCGGAGATTGCAGCCCCGGCTTACCCTGCGGTACCCAGGACACCGAAACGTGCATTGAACACCCATGTGATTGATGAGGACCTGAGAGGGAATGAATTTATTATCTGCGGACAGGATATCTCTTTGGATCTGCTGGCGAACTATCTTGGGAGTTATTCGAGCACACTGCAGATATACCGTTCCCATCTTACCAGCTATAATGGAATATATGCGTTGTACCAGGGAAGGGTGAACATAGCAACCGCCCATCTGTGGGACGGAGAGCTGGATGAGTACAATGTATCCTATGTTAAGAAAATGATGCCAGGAATTCCGGCTATTATTATACGTATCGGCAAACGCAGGCACGGCTTTTATGTGCAGAAGAATAATCCCAAGAAGATCTCGGGCTGGACGGATTTAAAGCGTCTGGACATTTCTATCGTCAACAGGGAAAAAGGCAGCGGAACCAGGGTCTTACTGGATGAGAAATTAAGAATGATGGGAATACTGGGAGATTACATTGAGGGTTACCACCATGAATGCAAATCCCATCTTGCGGTCGCCAGCTTAATATCCCACGGAGAGGCGGATATCGGTATCGGAAGTGAAACGGGTATGATGAATGTAAACGGCATTGACTTCATCCCCCTGCAGACGGAAAGCTACGATCTGATCATGCGTCTGTCGGATGCCGACAAGCAGCCCTATAAAAAGATCATGGAGATTTTGGCGTCGGATGCTTTCAAGATGGATCTGCAGAGTCTTGGCCGTTATGACACCTCGGAAACAGGAAAAATCATCTGGAGCTGATAAAGAGCATTCAATATAGCAGACAGATATTGCAATATTTACAGACAGGAAGGAAGGCATCGGTGAAAACCGGCGCCTTCCTTAATTAATGCAGTGATTTTAATTAATACAGTGATTTTTGCGGTGTTATGCGGTAATTGGAATATGTTCCGGCAGGGAAGGTAACAGGATCAATATGTGGATTTGAAGTGACAGATGTGATAAATGTGACAAAACAACAAACGAGAAAAAATGTCTACAGAACTTCACTGAGAGCCGGCGGAAAATTTGTGTTATTTAGACATTGACGGTATTACCTTGAGCGTATATAGTGAAAATATCATTTTGGATCATTGATAAACAGGGAGAATTAAATTACTTGCAGTACAAACGTGACAAACATAACAAAACGGTACAATAATATATAATATAACTTGCAGCTGCCATATCTCTTGGGTGAGAAGTGAAAATCCCAGGATAACAAAGAGGTTATTATATTCCTTATGTGAATATGATGCCTCTTTTTATTATATTCATCAACGACAATCAACCACTCAAAAGGAGGAATTTACAATGAGAAAGATAGCTTTTTACGGCAAAGGCGGCATCGGTAAGTCCACGACCCAGCAGAATACGGCTGCTGCGATGGCTCATTTCTACAATCAGAAGGTTTTTATCCATGGCTGCGATCCCAAGGCTGATTCTACCCGGCTTATACTGGGAGGCAAGCCCCAGGAAACTCTGATGGATGTGCTTCGTGAGGAAGGTGCGGAAAAGGTTACGAACGACAAGGTAATCAAGAATGGCTTCCATGATATCCGGTGTGTGGAATCAGGCGGTCCGGAACCGGGTGTGGGCTGTGCGGGACGCGGGGTCATAACTGCCATAGACTTGATGGAGACCAATGGAGCCTATACGGATGATCTGGATTTTGTCTTCTTTGATGTATTGGGTGATGTTGTATGCGGAGGCTTCGCCATGCCTATCCGGGACGGTAAGGCACAGGAGGTATATATCGTTGCCTCCGGTGAGATGATGGCCATATATGCCGCCAATAATATCTGCAGGGGCTTGTTAAAATATGCGAAGCAGAGTGGTGTACGCCTTGGAGGTATTATATGCAACAGCCGCAAGGTGGATCGTGAAAAGGAATTCCTGGAGGAATTCACTGCTTCCATCGGTACCCGGATGATTCATTTTGTGCCCAGGGATAACATCGTTCAGAAGGCGGAATTCAATAAAAAGACGGTAGTAGAATATGATTCGAACGAAAATCAGGCAAAGGAATACGGCGAACTGGCAAGGAAGATCATTGACAATACCGAATTCGTTATTCCCAGGCCGCTGACCATGGATGAGCTTGAAAAGATGGTAGTAAAATACGGAATTGCTGATTAGAGTATGAAAGGAGTATTCCTATGAAAATGGTAAAGGCAATCGTACGTCCTGAAATAGCGGATACCATTGCGGATGCACTGTCCGAGGCCGGCTACAGCTCCATGACGAAAATAAATGCATTCGGACGGGGAAAACAAAACGGCATCATAATAGGAGCAATCCACTATGATGAGCTGCCGAAGACGATCCTTATGCTGGTGGTTGCGGATGAGGCGGTGGATGAGATACTGAAAATCATAAAGTATAAGGCTTATACGGGCAATTACGGTGACGGGAAGGTGTTTATCACCCCGGTGGAAAGAGTCATGACCGTAAGAACCGGTGAGACGGAATTGTAGGTGATGCATATGAAGGAGATTATCTCGGTAATACGGCCTAAAAGGGTAGCGGCTACCAAGGAAGCCTTAGTTAAGCTCGGATATCCCAGCCTGACGGCGCTGCCCGTCCTTGGAAGGGGCAGGCAGAAGGGGCTTGAAAATGAAGTCATTACCGATTTCAGACCGGGCATCCCAAATCATGCCACAAACCGCGGCATGAAATACGTCCCTAAGAGATACCTGTCCGTTGTAGTCAGGGATGAAGCCGTGGATACGGTAGTTGACGCGATTGTTAAGGCGAATCAGACGGGGCAGATCGGTGACGGCAAGATATTTGTCTGTCCCGTGGACAATGCCCTGCGGATACGGACGGACGAACAGGGAAGTGAAGCAATTGATTAATCAAAAAGGAGGAATAATATGCCATATCATTTGTTTAAATGCAGTGAATGCATTCCGGAAAGAGAAAAGCACGCCGTTATCAAAGGATCCGGTGAAACGCTGGCGGATGCCCTGCCCCTTGGATATCTGAATACGATTCCCGGCACCATATCGGAAAGAGGCTGTGCCTATTGCGGCGCAAAGCATGTGATCGGCACCCCCATGAAGGATGTCATCCATATCAGCCATGGGCCTGTGGGCTGTACCTATGATACCTGGCAGACGAAGCGCTATATCAGTGATAATGACAATTTCCAGTTAAAATATACCTATGCTACCGATATGAAGGAATCCCACATTGTATTCGGTGCGGAGAAGCTGCTGAAGAAGAACATTAAGGAGGCATTTGCCGCTTTCCCTGATATTAAGCGGATGACAATATACCAGACCTGCGCCTCCGCCCTGATCGGTGACGATATCAATGCCATAGCGGAAGAGATCATGGAGGAGATGCCGGAGGTGGATATCTTTGTCTGTAATTCCCCGGGCTTCGGGGGACCCAGCCAGTCCGGCGGCCATCATAAAATCAATATTGCGTGGATCAATCAGAAGGTGGGAACCTGCGAGCCGGAGATCACCAGTGATTATGTGATCAATTATGTGGGTGAATACAATATACAGGGGGATCAGGAGGTTATGCAGGACTTCTTCAAGCGCATGGGGATCCAGGTGCTTTCGACCTTCACCGGCAACGGCTCCTATGACGGACTGCGTGCCATGCACCGGGCGCATCTGAATGTATTGGAGTGCGCCAGATCAGCGGAATATATCTGCAACGAATTAAGGGTACGCTATGGTATTCCCAGGCTGGATATCGACGGTTTCGGCTTTGAACCCCTCTCTGCTTCCCTGCGGAAGGTCGCCATGTTCTTCGGCATTGGGGACAGAGCGGAGGCTGTCATAAAGGAAGAGGTGGAACGGTGGAAGCCCGAGCTTAATTGGTATAAGGAGCGTCTGAAAGGGAAGAAGGTATGCCTGTGGCCGGGCGGCTCCAAGCTCTGGCACTGGGCTAACGTAATCCATGAAGAAATGGGCGTGGAGGTAGTATCCGTATATACGAAGTTCGGACACCAGGGAGATATGGAAAAGGGGATCTCCAGATGTGAGGAGGGCGCCCTTGCCATTGACGACCCCAATGAGCTGGAGGGCCTTGAAGCCATGGAGATGCTTCAGCCGGATATTATCTTCACGGGAAAGCGTCCCGGTGAGGTGGCTAAAAAGATCAGAGTGCCGTATCTGAATGCCCATGCATATCATAACGGCCCCTGGAAGGGCTATGAGGGCTGGGTGCGCTTTGCCAGAGACATATATAACGGTATCTTCTCACCGATCCATGAACTGTCCATGCTGGATATCAGTAAGGATGAGATCCCTGTAGAAGCCGGATTTAAGACGCAGAGAATGCTTTCGGACGCAAATTTAAGCGAGGAAGTTAAAAACTCAGCTATCCTGCGTGAATATACGGGGGATTATGATGCGCTTAAGAGAATCAAGGAACGAATATATCCGGAATTCCCGCGTACGAATCAGGGAATGGAGAAGCTCACTGCGATGTAACGGAGGTGTAAGGCGATGGATGATGCTTTAATTAAGGAACGTATGGAGGCATTACTGGATTTTATTATGAAGAAATGCCTGTGGCAGTTTCATTCCCGTGCCTGGGACAGAGTAAGGCAGAATGAAAAAATTATAGAGAAGACCCTGCAGCTTCTGTGCGGGGAACCGGTAAAGACAGATACTCCGGAGGACCGGTGCTACTGGGTCGATGCCGTATATCTTGCGGAGAATTATAAAAAGAGATTTCCATGGATCCTGGAAGCAAACAAAACGGACTTGAGGAAAATCCTGCAAAGCCTGAAGGAACAGCTGGATTATCTGCTGGTATCAGGCTCTCTGAATGCCGAATTGTCCGATCCACATTATTAGAGGAGGGATGCTATGTATTGTGATGTAATTAATAAAGAACGTGCCGGCGTCATTAATCCCATATTTACCTGCCAGCCCTGCGGGGTGCAGTACGTCAGTATCGGCATCAAGGATTGTATCGGTATCGTACATGGCGGACAGGGATGTGTTATGTTTGTCCGGCTGCTGTTTTCCCAGCATTTTAAGGAGAGCTTTGAGCTTGCCTCTTCCTCCCTCCATGAAGACGGTGCGGTATTCGGCGCCCTGAACCGGGTGGAGGAAGCGGTGGATGTGCTGCTGATGAGGTATCCCCATGTCAAGGTCATCCCGATCATCTCAACCTGCTCCACCGAAGTAATCGGAGATGATATCGACGGGGTTGTCCGGAAGCTGAACGGAGGACTTCTTAAGGAGAAATATCCGGGAAGGGAGGTATATCTGATTCCCATCCATTCACCCAGCTTTGTCGGAAGCATGATCAGCGGATATGATACCGGTGTCAGGGAATTTGTCGGGTATTTTGCCAGGAAAAGCACTCCTGCGGATAAGATCAATCTGATCACCGGCTGGGTAAATCCGGGTGATGTGACCGAGTTAAAGCATCTCTTAAGTGTCATGGGAGTGAAAGCCAATGTATTGTTCGAGACAGAGGAATTTGATTCACCCTTGATGCCTGAGGGAAACTATGTCTCCCACGGTGAGACCACCGTTGAGGATCTGCGGGATACGGCCAATGCAACGGCAACCTTTGCCCTGAACCGGTATGAGGGGGGCAAGGCGGCCCGGTATCTGGAGGATGAATTCGGAGTCCCTGCAATCATCGGCCCCACACCCATCGGGATCCGGAATACGGATACCTTTCTCAAGAAGCTCAGTGATGTGACCGGAAGACCCATTCCTGAAGAGCTTGTGAAGGAGAGAGGAATCGCTCTGGATGCCATTACCGATGTTACCCATATGTTCCTGGCGGATAAGAAGGTTGCCATCTACGGCAATCCGGACCTGGTAATCGCTCTTGCCCAATTCTGCCTGGATATGGAGATGAAGCCTGTGCTTTTACTGTTGGGTGATGACAATACCAGGTATAAGGAGGATCCCAGAATCAAAGAGTTCAAGGAAAAGCTGGATTATAAAATGGAAATCGTAATGAATGCGGACCTTTGGGAGCTGGAAAACCGGCTTAAAAATGAGGGACTTGAGCTGGATATAATTATGGGCCATTCAAAAGGCAGGTTTGTCTCCATTGATTATCATATTCCCATGGTCAGAGTAGGCTTTCCGGTATATGACAGGGCGGGGAAATACCGGCATCCGGTGGTAGGGTATAAGGGGGCAATGCTTCTTGCCGAGGAGATTGCCAATACCTGGTTTGCCGATATGGAATATAAGCGCAACAGGGAACCGGTTCTAAATGTATGGTAAGCTAAGGCCAGGACTTGCTTAAGGTGGTGAGGCATTGAATGCAATAAATTCTGCGTACTCTAAGAATCAACGTGCCTGCAGGCACCCATGCTTTAATAATTTTGATTTTCATAATGCTGTTATCCACCTGCCCATAGCTTCCGTGAATAATATGAGCGGAAGCTATGGGGCTCCTTCGGAGCCCTGCATGGAAAGTACAGGTGCGGATATCCGCGGCGGGCTCCTTACCCCCTATGAAGCTCTCGAACGGTTTCTGGATGCCAAAAAAAGTATTCCTAATCTTACGGTGGCCGCCATTGCTGGACCGGGCGAGCCCCTGGCTGATTTTGATGCCCTGCGGGAAACCTTTAAGCTTTTGCGCCAGGCTTCCCCTGACACCATACTCTGTCTGTCGACCAACGGCCTGATGCTTCCGGTATATGCCAATCACCTGATTTCCCTGGGGGTAAATTATATAACGGTTACCGTCAATACCATATCACCGGATACGGGGGCCGGCATCTACGGGGAGATCAGCTACCTGGGAAGAAAATATTCCGGTGTGGAAGGAGCCAATATCCTTTTGCAGAATCAGATATCCGGCATCAGCTACCTGGCCGCCCATGGGATATCGGTAAGAGTAAATATCGAGGTACTGGCCGGAATCAATGAGGAGGAAATCAGGGACATCGTCCGGATGGCCGGGGAATGCGGCTGCAGGCTGACGAATATCCTCCAGAGATCCCACAGCATGGAGGGAGAACACAACGGACCGGAAGCATACGGCAGCGGTCGGATAAGCAGTCTGCGGCGGGAATGCGAGAGCATCCTGCCCCAATCTTATTATTGCAAGCCATGCAATGCCGCTACCGTGGAGACATTGAATACCAGGCTTTCCATTGAGCCCGGGTATTTCCGGCAGGACAGGAACGGGCAGGAAAAACCGGAAAGCATAAGCTACCGGTTTGCCGTGTGCTCAAAAACCGGTAAATTGATTGACCAGCATTTTGGCCATGCAACGAAATTCTACATCTTTGATTATAGGGAGAATCAGATCACCTTTGTCGAAACACGGCCGATTGAGCAGTACTGCAGCGGAAGCAGGGAAGAGAAGGCGGCCGGGAGGATCTATAAGCTGATAAAGACAATAGAAGATTGTAATTGCGTCATATGCATGAGGATCGGCATCTGCCCCTCGAATGCATTAAAAGAGAAGAATATCGATATCTATACTACCTATAATCTGGTGGAAGAGGGTTTAAAGGAAGCGGTTTACAGGCTGTATACATATCCTTCCGCGGATATGTTATAATAAACCGGAATCCGGCGGCCTATATGATAAAAATTAAGGAGTGAATATGAGAATACACTATCTGCAGCATGTACCCTTTGAAAATCCCGGTATTATCCTGACCTGGGCAAAGAAAATGAATTACACGGTAACGGGCACCCTGCTGTATCTGGAGGAAAAACCTCCGGTACAGGAGGAATATGACTGGCTTGTGATTATGGGCGGACCCATGAATATCTATGAGGAGGATAAATATCCCTGGCTGGGCATGGAAAAGCGTTTCATACGATCGGCTATTGACTGCGGCAAGGTAGTTATGGGATTGTGCCTTGGAGGCCAGCTGATTGCGGATGCCCTCGGAGGGAAAGTGATTCGCAATGAATTCAGGGAGATCGGCTGGTTCCCCGTGGAGCTGACCGAGGAAGCCTTAAGTCTTCCGCAGTTTTCATTTCTGCCCGGAAAGCCGGTGGTATTTGAATGGCATGGGGATACCTTCACCGAGCTTCCCGAGTCTGTTACCGTCATAGCAACAAACGAAGCATGTAAAAACCAGGCCTTTCTCTGCGGAACCAGGGTATATGGCTTTCAGTTCCATATGGAAAGCACCCGGGAGATCATAGAGGCGTTAATATTAAACTGCGGCGGGGAAATGATTCCCGGTCCGTTTATACAATCAGAGGAGGATATATTATCGAACAAGGATATTCTGAAGCAGAATAATGAATGGATGGAGAGAATGCTGTCCAATCTGGCAGTCATGTATGAAAAAGGAGAAATATAGCATGGAGCAGGTACGTTACCGGCAGAGGAACTGGGCCGATGCAAAAGAAATAGAGCAGTTTTTGAAAAATACCAGAACGGCGGTGGTGGGAATACAGGGGAAGGAATATCCCTATTGTGTTCCTGTTAATCACATATGGCAAAATCAGGCGATATATTTTCACGGCATGGGCTCCGGAAAGAAAACGGAGCTCCTTAAGGAGAATCCCGGGGTATGCATCACTGTCTATGAAGAAATGGGAACCGTCAGGGATGCGGTACCCTGTCATGCGGATACCTCTTATAAAAGTGTCATGATATTCGGCCCGGCAGTTAAGGTGAGTGATCATAAGGAAGCCGCGGAGGCCCTGCAGGCTATTGTTGATAAATTCCTGCCGGACTTTTATAAAAGTGTAATCAAGCCCGAATTAGCGCAGAATTACAGGTCTTCCCATGACAACAAGGGTGTCGCGGTATATAAGGTAATACCCGAGATAATGACAGCCAAGCATAATACAGCCGATCCAGAGCAGATATACAGGCCGAAGCATGGAGGATGATAAATGAAGGATGATAAATGGAGGATGATAAATGGAGGTTGATAGATGGAGGTTGATAAGATGAAGGCATTAATAAAACATAAGCTGTCAGGAATTACAAGCCATACCACCTATCCATCCGGTGAATTAAAGGATTGTAAACTGGATTCCTATAATGAGATAATAATCGGACCGAATGTTTATATCCCAAGATACCGGTCATTGGATGAGAGGAAGAAGGATAATAAGGCGCTGGCCTTTTACGAGAGCGGGGATATAAAAAGCATAGCACTGGAGCAGCAGATGAGTATTGCCACTCCGGCGGGAATCATGATGGCTGAGCTGGTGACCTTCTATGAGGATGGAGCCATGGACAGCCTTTTTCCGTTGAACGGACAGATAGGCTTCGGATGGTCGGAGGGGGATGAGGAGGAGCTGCTGCAGGAATTTGAATGCAGGCTTGCCTTTACCGACTTCCGTGAGAAGATCATAGGAATCCGGTTCTACCGGAGCGGCAAGATAAAAAGCATCATATTATGGCCCAAAAAGAACATCAGTATAATGACTCCCCTGGGAGAGTATCCTGTCAGAATCGGGCTTCGGCTTTATGAGAACGGCTCGCTGGAATCCTTTGAACCGGCAAGTGCGGTGCCCATACCCACTGTGATCGGCACGATAATGGCATTTGACCAGAGTGCACTGGGAATGGATGCGGATTATAACTCGGTAAGGTTCAATCCTGACGGCAGCCTTCTCAGCCTGACGACTAACAGTGACATTGTAGTCTTTGATGACAGGACCGGGGACAGAACAGCGATTTATCAGCAGCTTAAGCTGGAGATGCTGAGCAGTGAACTGATGAAGCTGCCTGTAAAAATAGTATTTGAGGACGGTCAGGTCAGTATAGATAACGGAATGGATTGTCACAGATTTTCCGTGGAACAATGCCGTTTCCTTTTCCTGTATGACGGAAGCTATAAGGAGAAGAAATGCAGCCCCGGAAGTGATTGCACCGGCTGCGGAGCCGCCTGCATGTAGCCCGGATAATTCTTTGGAGATATTATGGGAGGGGATCGTATGGAGATAGCAGTATTGGTTGATGAAAAAGGCAATACCTCCGTAATGGAAAAGAGCGGAATTCTGCGTGTATATTCCGTAGATAACGGACATTGGACGGAAAAAAAGCATATGGAATATGAACTTAAACTCATAGATAATGCCAATCAGCTGCGGGATACCATCCGTTTCATGATCGACTGGCTGGAAACCTGTAAGATCCTGGTGGTCAGGCGTATCAGGGGGATTCATTATATCGCCTTTGAGGAGGGGCAGGTATCCGTGCTGGAGATAAGCGGAAAACCCGAGGAATTTCTGGATGATATCAAGGAATGCCTCCAGCATCAAAGAAGGGGACGGGAGGTACCGTTAGAGTACAGCGGGATTTTTGAGATGCAGCCCGGAAGCTTTTATACGGATTTAAGAGAAGTGATGAATGGGAACACCTCCTATAATTCAAAACAGATTTTACTGCCCTTTCTAAAAAACCGCAGCTTTAATACACTGGAAATGATTTGCGGCCATATTCCAAAATGGCTGGAAAAGGATGCCCGCGAGCTGGGACTGGTAATGGCGGTTGAAAAATACAATGATTGTGTAAAGGTCAAGGTATACCGTAATAAAAATAAAGGATAGTTTAGACGGGTAATCCGGTGAATAGGAAGCTTGTCCGGAGATATCTCCGGTATAGGATCTGTCCGAATAAAGTCGTACGGAGTATGATAACATCCCTGACAGTATATGGAAGTAGGCTGTCAGGGATATTCATGTTCAAACAGTATATAATTTAATTAATGTATAATCAGATCGCTGAAAGCTACCAATAATGATCAGGAAAATCATAAGGCTTTTTGCCGCGTTGGTGGCGCCATCTGTAGTCAAATTCTTTGTCAAATCTTCTTCGGTAATCATGACGATATGGATCTATCGACCGATATGATCTGTCCCATCGGTCATAATAATTATCGAAACCAAAAAATGGATCACGTCCACACCTGTTACATCCCATTGGTATATTCCTCCTTTCTAATACACTTTATGCATTTGTCGAAAAATAGTGAATGAAAGGAGGTGAAACTCCATATAATAAAATACCAGAAACTACCGCGGAAAAAATGTAACCAATTTACAATTATATGCGTCTAATGAATCAGATAAATATGTATAACAGTCAGGATGTAGGAAATATCATGCTTATTCTGTTAGTTTGTTTTCTTTATACAGCATTATCCGACATATTGACATTCCAAATTATACATATTATCATTAATAGTAAATTATAACTATGTATGGCATGTAGGAGGAAGACATGAGAAGACATAGGGGGCATACGATCAAGAAGGTTCTTCTGCTCCTTGGCATTGAGTTTCTGGTCATAATTGGCATTCTTTTATATGTACAGCTCAGACCCATGGTGGTCAAGGCCGTAACGATGGAAGCCGGAAGCTCAGAGCCTGACGTGGAAGAATTTTTATTGTATAAGAATCGTCAGGGCAGCTTTATAACTAATATAGGAAACATAACCGAACCGGGATTTCATGAAATCAAGATACAGATCGGCAAGAGAATATACTCTTCAGGACTTCATATCATAGATACGGTCGCACCGACAGCTACTGCCAGGGAACTCCTGGTATTAAGGGACGATGAGGTGGATCCGATGATGTTCCTGACCGATATCAGGGATGGCAGTGAGGTCACCGCATATTTTAAAGAAATGCCGGATACTTCCGCACCGGGAGAAAAGGAGATAACGCTGCTCCTTCAGGATCAGGGAGGGAATGTGACCGAGCTGCACACTGTCATGACGGTTCTGGATATCCGAGGTTCCGTTACCGTGGAGGCAGGAACCGGGGCGAAGGTTACGATGAATGATTTTGTCGGTAATGATAAATATGACGTAACCTTTGCAACTGACCCGGCGATGTTTGATCTCAGCAAGCCTGCCGTACACGATATCATCATTAATGTGAACGGAAGAGAAGTATCCGCCGCTATCCATGTGGTGGACACCACGGCACCCCAGGCAGTTATGGCGGATAAGAAGAGCTGGGTGGGAGAGGAACTGCCTCCCGACGCTTTTGTGAGCAATATTACGGATGTATCCAATGTTACGGCGGAATACAGTGCGGAGCCGGATTTTACCAAGTTCGGCGAGCAGGAGGTCAGGATCCGGCTTACGGATGATTACGGGAACAGTACGGTTAAGACGGCAATGCTGACTCTGGAAGAAGATACACAGCCTCCGAAGATCATGGGCACCAGTGATAAGACAGTTTACGTCGGAGAAGGCGTGGCTTATAAGAAGGGTGTCTTTGTAACGGACAATAAGGATTCAGAATTGAAATTCTCGGTGGACAGCAGCAAAGTAAACCTTAAGAAGCCGGGAGTATACCCGGTGGTATATACCGCAAAGGATTCTGCGGGGAATAAAGCAACCCTTACCATTAACGTGACCGTTGTCAAGCAGGTAGTTACCCAGGCGATGGCGGATGAAGAGGCCGATAAGGTGCTGGCGAAGATCATTAAGCCGAATATGACGCAGCTTCAGAAAGCGGAAGCGATCTATCGCTGGATTAAAAAGCACGTAGGCTATACCGGCGATTCGGATAAGACGGACTGGCTGGCTGAGGCTTACCGGGCATTTACCAAGAAAGAGGGCGATTGCTTTACCTTCTTTGCGGTAGCGCAGGAGCTTCTTACCAGGGCAGGGATCGAAAATATGCGTGTTACCAGGCTTGGGGGAAAGACCCAGCATTTCTGGAATCTGGTGGACTGCGGAGACGGGTGGTATCATTTTGACAGCTGTCCGAACAGGGACCATGTGGAGACCTTTATGCTGACGGATGCGGAACTGGACGCCTTCGCCGATACCAGAGGAAGCTATTATTATAACAGGGATAAAACGCTGTATCCTGAGACCTCCAAGATTTCGATTCAATCGAAGGTCCTGCAATCGGAGGATTAAGTGGAATAAACCGGGATGAAAACCGTTTGCAATGGTTTTTAGTAAGGGAGAGGATTGAATAATTGAAGCGATTAGGAGTTATCGGCGGTCTTGGACCGATTGCAACAGCATATTTTTACGAGCTTGTGATAAAGATGACGGATGCGAAGACAGATCAGGAGCATATTGAGATGCTCATATTCAGCAAGCCTTCCATCCCGGACAGGACGGATTTTATTCTGGGAAAAAGCAGGGAGAATCCGGTCCATGATATGATTGAGGTTGGAAAACGGCTGACGGATATGGGAGTGGACCTGATCGCAGTTCCCTGCATCACCGCCCAGTATTTTAACGGCACCCTCACAAGGAATATCAATGTCCCGGTGATCAATACCGTCAAGGAAACCGTAGGGCATATCAAGGATTGCGGAGTAAAACGGGCAGGGATTATGGCTACGGAGGGAACCATCCGGAGCGAGCTGTTCCAGAAGGAGCTGGAGGCCAAGGGGATGCATGCGGTCATACCGTCCCCGGAACGCCAGCAGGATGTAACGGATCTCATCTATAAGAATGTAAAAGCCGGCCGGCCGGTTGAATTTGATAAATTTATGGCAGTCTCTTCCGAGCTCAGGAATAATGGCGCAGAGGTCATCATACTGGGCTGTACGGAATTATCCCTGATCAAAAGGGATTATCCTATCGGGTCAGGCTTTGTGGATGCCATGGAGGTACTTGCCATGCGGTCCATTGAATTATGTGAAGCAAGACTGAAGGCGGAGTACAGGAAGCTGATTACCAGATGAGGAAATAATTCTATGCTTGGTTTTATCCGTGATGAGATGTATAATGAATGGACTATGAACCGGAAAGGCTTAAAATTATGCAAAGAAATGTATTAGAGTATTTGGAAGATACCGTGGCCAGAGTACCGGATAAGACAGCGTATGCCGATGGGGAGACAGGTGTGACCTTCGGCGGGGTCTATCAGGAGTCAAGGGCAATCGGAAGCTTTTTGCTGGACAAGGGATATGACAGGGAGCCGATTGTAGTATTCATGGGAAAGCATCCCAGAACAATCGTTACCTTCTATGGTGTAATCTATTCAGGGAACTATTACGTTCCCATTGATGAAGAGATGCCCTGGCACCGGATCGAGCTTATCTTCGAAAGCCTGAAGCCCAGGGCGGTATTATGTGACGGCGCTACGGCTGAGAAGCTGGGGATGCTGCCTTTTGACGGCAGGGTCCACACCTATGAGGAGATGGCCCATACTGCCGCGGATGAGGAGGCCTTGGTCGGAATCCGGGAGCGGCAGATCGATACGGATCCGATCTATATTGTATTCACCTCCGGATCAACAGGAATTCCTAAGGGAGTCGTAGCCTGCCACCGTTCCGTCATCGATTATATCGAGAGCCTGTCCGAGGTCCTCAAGGTGACGGAGGATACCGTATTCGGCAACCAGACGCCCCTTTATGTGGATGCCTGTCTGAAGGAGCTGTATCCCACGCTAAAGTATGGCGCCACTACTTACATTGTACCTAAGAATCTGTTCATGTTCCCGTTAAAGCTGGTGGAATTCTTAAATGAATACAGGATCAATACCGTATGCTGGGTAGTATCCGCGCTGACTATGATCTCAGCCTTCGGAGCACTGGAGAAGGAGGTTCCGAAGTACCTGCATACCATAGCCTTCGGAAGCGAGGTATTTCCCATAAAGCAGTATAATCTATGGAAGAAGCATCTGCCTCAAGCCAGGTTCATTAATCTCTACGGGCCTACCGAGGCTACCGGGATGTCCTGCTATTATGAGGTGAACCGTGATTTTGAGCCGGATGAGATGATTCCCATCGGAAAACCCTTTAAGAACACGGAGATCATTCTGCTGGATGAGGACAACCGGCCGCCGAAGCAGGGGGATACAGGGGAGATCTGTATCAGGGGAACCTCACTCACCCTTGGATATTATAAGAACTTTGAGAAGACCAACGAGGTATTCGTACAGAATCCGTTAAATAACGCATATCCGGAGCTGATCTACCGGACCGGCGATCTGGGGCGCTGCAATGAACGCGGCGAGCTTATGTTTGTATCCCGCAAGGATAACCAGATCAAGCATATGGGGCACCGGATCGAACTGGGAGAGATAGAGAGCGCCATTAACCAGATGGACGGCATGAAGAGTGCCTGCTGTATCTTTGACCAGGACAAGAAAAAGATCGTATTGTATTATGTGGGGGAAATGAGTCTGAAAGAGGTAGCGAATTATCTGAAGGAGAAGCTGCCCAGATATATGATTCCCAATGTAATAGAAGCTCTGCCTGAGATGCCGTTGACTTCCAACGGGAAGATCGACCGGGTATTGTTAAAAGAGATGTATCTGAAAAAATGAGAGATATTGTGAAAATAAGGGATCATCGTGAATAAATAAGGGATTATCATGGATTAATAAGGTATTATTATGGATTGGAATGAAGCAGGCCTGTATCATGGGAAGCATATAAAATTATGAAATATGTGAGAACAGACCGGCTTTATCATAGAAGAATATTTATAACATTCCTGCAGTCGGTTCTGCAGGAATAAGGAGAGAGGGAGAGTATTTATATGGATGCTATTTTAGAAATTTTAAGAGGGCTGCACCCGGAAGTGGACTTTGAGACCTGTAACACATTGATTGATGATAAAATTATTGATTCCTTTGATATTGTTTCAATAATCTCGGATATCAATGATGAATTTGATATTAATGTTCCGGTGGACGAGATCATTCCGAAGAATTTTAATTCCGCTAAGGCGCTGTATGCCATGGTAGAACGCCTTTTGGATGAATAAGGCCGGACTGTCACGATATTACTTAGAGATGGAGAAATGATATGCTTTTTACAACCTATCGTTTCATCTTATTTCTTCTGATCGTATTTATCCTTTATTATACAATTCCGAAGAAATTCAGATGGATCTTGCTGCTGGCTGCCAGTTACACCTTCTATAGCTATGCGGGTATGGAATATCTGGTCTATATCCTGGCAACCACTGTAACCACCTACCTTGCCAGCCGGAGACTGGATCATGTTCAAAGGCTTCAGAGCTCCTACCTGAAGGAAAAGAAGGAGGAATTGTCCAGGGAAGAGAAGAAGGCTTATAAAGCAGCTATGAAGTCCCGTCAGCGTCTGTGGCTGATATTATGTATGGTAATTAACTTCGGTATTCTCGCGGTGCTCAAATACGGTGACTTTACCATCGAGAATATCAACGGCCTGCTGGGGCTGTTCCATACGGGCAGGGAGTTTCCTCTTATCGGATTTATCCTTCCTCTCGGCATATCCTTCTATACCTTCCAGACCATGGGATATCTTATTGATGTATACCGGGAGAAATATCCCTATGAGAAGAATATATTCCGGCTGGCGTTATTCATCTCGTTCTTCCCGCAGCTGATACAGGGACCCATCAGCCGGTTTAACGATCTGAAGGAGACCTTATATACGGGACATGATTTTAAGCTTAAAAATGCATCCTTTGGCCTGCAGCGGATCCTGTGGGGCTTCTTTAAGAAGCTGGTAATCGCAGATCGGCTCCTGGTGGGAGTGAATACCATCGTCCGTAATCCGGAGGAGTTCCAGGGAGTATATGTTCTGGTCGGTATGTTCTTCTATGCGATTACCCTCTATGCGGACTTTACGGGAGGTATCGATATCGCCATCGGAGCTGCCGAAGTCATGGGAATCCGTGTGAAGGAGAACTTTGAACGCCCCTACTTCTCCAAGTCCATTGCCGAATACTGGAGAAGGTGGCACATATCCTTAAGCTTCTGGTTCAGGGAGTATATGTTCTATCCGATCTCCATCAGCAAGCCCATGATGAATCTGGGTAAATTCTGCAAAAAGCATGGGAGTGAATGGCTGGGGAAGAGAATAGCGATCTATCTGGCCTCTATCATCGTGTGGTTCACCACCGGTATCTGGCATGGAGCAGCCTGGAACTTTATCGTATGGGGACTGCTGAACTGTCTGGTGATCCTGGTGTCCGAGGAATTAACGCCGCTCTATGCAAGGTTTCATGACCGGTTCCATGTACGTCATACCTTCTGGTACCGTTTATTCCAGGTAGGACGTACCTTCTGGCTTATGAGCTTTCTGCGGACCTTTGACTGCTACCGTGATGTCAGTACGACCGTGAAGATGTACGGGACCATATTTACAAGGCTTGAGCTTACGGAGCTTTTTACCGGAGGGCTGATGAAGCTTGGACTGACCGGATATGATTATGCCGTGCTTGCGGCCGGCGTAATGCTGCTGTTATTGGTAAGCCTGGCAGGGCGCAGCGGCAGCGTAAGGGAGAAGCTTGCGGCCAGACCTGTGCTGGTGAGGTATGCTGCATATTTTGCGATTTTTCTGGCGATATTGATTCTGGGAGCTTACGGAGTGGGCTATGATTCAAGCCAGTTTATTTACAGCCAATTCTAACATATGTGATGATTATGGTATACGGTATGATCAGGCTTGCTTGAATTATGCAATCGGAGCCGGAGATTATGAACAAGCCTTATGCTCATGATATAATGAAAGCGGAATGAGGAATCATAAGCTCGCTTATGAATTCTGATTGGAGCAGTAATATCATGAACACATCTTATATTCATGATATTATATAGGAGTTTTGATGAAAGAAAGAATAATCGGTATATTAAAATTTATAGTGTCGAAAAAGTGTTTGTTTCATGCGGGAGTACTTTGCTTTATCATATTAGTGCTGGCACTCCTGCAGGGAGTTCTGATGCCCAAATACGTGACTTCCATTCATGAAGGGAACTTGGTCCATGAGTATTATGATGAGAAGATGAAGCATGATGTTATATTTATAGGTGACTGCGAGGTATTCTCTAACTTCTCCCCGGTGAAGCTGTGGGAGGATTACGGAGTCACAAGCTATATCAGGGGAAGTGCCCAGCAGCTCATCTGGCAGTCCTATTATCTGCTGGAAGAGACCTTGCAATATGAGAAGCCCAAGGCAGTGGTATTCAATGTCCTGGCGATGAAATATGATGAGCCCCAGAAGGAAGCCTATAACCGACTGACCCTGGACGGGATGAAGCTGTCCTCAGCCAAGATCGGCGCAATCAATGCTTCCATGATGGAGGATGAAGCCTTCATAACCTATCTGTTCCCCATCCTAAGGTATCATACCAGATGGAATGAGCTGACCTCCGAGGATTTCAGATATCTGTTCGACAGGGGAACTATCTCTCACAACGGTTTCCTGATGCGGATTGATGTAAAGCCGGTCGTCACCATCCCCAGGGCGAAGAAGCTGGCTAATTACCGGTTCGGAGAAAACAGCTATGCTTATCTGGACCGCATGACAAAGCTCTGCAAGGAGAATGGTATTGAGCTGATATTAATAAAATCTCCAAGCCTGTATCCCCACTGGTATGAGGAATGGGATGAGCAGATGGCGGAGTATGCCGGACAGAATGATCTGACCTACATTAATTTTCTTAAGCTAGTTGACGAAGCCGGAATTGACTTTACCACAGATACCTATGATTCCGGCCTGCATCTGAATTTGTCGGGTGCGGAGAAGCTGTCGGAGTATTTCGGTGAGATATTAAGAAAGAATCATGGTCTGGCAGACCATAGAGGTGACCCGGAATATGAGAGCATCTGGGAGGAGAAGGTAAAGTCCTATTATGAGATGAAGGCGGATCAGGAGAGGGAATTGGCGGAATACGGCTATCTGAAAAGCTATGGGGCAGCGGAGACGAATGCTGCCGTAACGATAGATGAGGATACGGATTAATGTATTGTCAGGAAGGTGAGGATTTCAATGAAAAAAGGATTGATAATAATAGCGGCCATGCTCCTGTTGGCCGGCTGCGGCAATGAAGCAATGACAATTGATGATACCGGTAAGGATGGAATTACACAGGCGCCCGGAACGAATGATATCTCCGGCGGTGAGGGAGAAGCGGTGTCGGAAGGCTATCGTTTTGAGACGGATGGTATTACGATCCCGATGAATGTAGATGTGGCACCGATTCTTGCGGCGCTGGGTGAATCCCAGGAATATTTTGAAGCAGAGAGCTGCGCTTTCCATGGACTGGATAAGATCTATACCTATAATGGGTTTGAGATCAATACTTATCCCAACGGAGATAAGGATTATATCGCTTCCGTATATTTTCTGGATGATTCGGTCACTACCGAGGAAGGAATCTATCTTGGGTCGGCCCTGGACGATGTTGTTGCTGCTTATGGGGAGGATTACAGGGAAGAATCCGGTGAATATACTTATACTCTGGGAGAAAGCAGATTATCCTTTATTGTTGAAGAGGATTCTGTAACCGCGATCACCTATTCGGCGATTGTGGAAGGGCTGGAATGAAAATCACCGGAAGCTGTTCTATATAAAAATAATAGACCTAATATTATATAATTCTAAAAGAGATAATGGATGAGCTTTACCGCATGCTGCTAATGTGGGGTAAGGCTCATTTTTATATGTTATGACTTTCGTATAGATTTTATATTTTTGAAGATAATGATTATAGAACGTATATGTCTCGGCAGTGTGATAGAAACTC
>JAFADH010000341.1 GCA_023424995.1 Bacillota bacterium
CTTCACCTATTACGAGAATGGCTTCGATGTGGTTATGGAATATCCGTCATACGAGTTCTCCATGGAGCTTGAGGTGCGCCTGGATGAGGACGGAGTGAGTGCTTCCGTGAATAAAGACAGCATCAAAGAGGGAGAAACCTATAAGCTGGTCGCCATCTATCTTTATCCCATGTTCGGTTCCACCCTGGCCGCAGAGAAGGAAGGCTATATGCTGGTGCCCGAGGGCGCCGGTGCCCTGATTGACCTGAAGGATAATCATGGAAAGTATAAGACTCCTTATACCAAGAAGATCTATGGTATGAACGCGGGCATCGATAAGTTTTCCGTCAGTGAATTCTATCTGCCTGCCGTCATAGAACCGGAGCAGATTACGCTGCCCGTATTCGGCATGGCATATACCGGAGAGCAGCAAGGCTTCCTGGGGATTGTAGAGAAGGGTGATTATAATGCGGAGATACTGGCTTATCCCAACGGAGTGATGACGGATTATAACTGGATCACAGCCAAATTCAATTACCGGGAAGTATATACCATGCAGACGGCGGCGTCCTCCGGTGTCCCCGCCTTTGAAAAGCTCCCTTACCTGAGGGATATATCCATCCGATACAAGCTGGTATCGGGCGAGCAGGCAGATTATACGGGTCTGGCGAAGACCTACCGGGGGTATCTGATCGAACAGGGCGATCTGGTGAAGAGGGAGGACAGATTTCAGGTTAAGATTGACTTCTTCGGAGCGGATTCTAAGAAATGGTTCCTGTTTAACAAGCTTGTGCCCATGACGACCGTGAAGCAGATGAGCCATATGCTTGGTGATCTGTATGAAAGCGGAGTTACCGGCATACTTCCGGTCTACACCGGATGGCAGGCAAAAGGTATCTCTCTGAATTACGGAAGCGGTAATTTTAAGCCGGAGTCCAGGCTTGGCAGCCGGAAAGAGCTGTATTCCCTGGCTGAGGAGCTGGAGCAGAAGAATATCAGCCTGGTACTGGAGCAGGATCTGTTGCTTGCCAATCCTTCCAGATTTTACAATACGGCAAAGGATACGGTAAAAGGCATCAATCAGATGCTGGTAGAGAAGCCCGCTAACGCAGAGGTTTTCCGCTCCATGTATTATCTGACGCCCACAAGAACATACGGGCTGGCAGAACGGTTCGCGGACCGGTATGCCGGTACACCGGTGGACAGCATTGCCTTAACCTCCATATCGAATACCCTTTTCTCCTATTATTCCGGCGGAGATATCTATACCAGGGAATATACAGCCATTCTGTATGAAGAAGTGATGAAGCGGCTGGAGGGCTTCCGCCTGTCCCTGGAGCATCCGAATAAATACTTGCTAAGATACACCGAACAGTATTTTGACATGCCCCTTTCCACATCCGATTACAGCTACTTAAGCAAGGAGATACCCTTCCTCCCTATAGTTATAAAGGGCTTTATTCCTTATTGGGCGGAGTATGGCAACTTCCAGGCCAATGAGACGGATTTCTTCCTGCGGATGCTGGAATACGGTGCATATCCGAGCTTCCTGCTTACGGCGGAATCACCCAATGAGCTTCGCAATACGAATTCCAATTATATCTATACCTCGGAATATGAGGTCCTTAAGCCTGCCATACAAAGAAGCTATGAAGAGCTGAAGCGGGTATTCGGTCTGGTAGAGGGAGCGGGAATCGAGGCTCACAGATATCTGGCGGAAAAGGTTGTATCCGTACAATACGATAACGGGACAGGTATCATAGTTAATTATTCTGACAGTGATTATCAGCTTGATAATATAACAGTACCGGCCAGGTCCTATAAGGTAATCCAATAGGCGCATAATATTCATAACCCGGGTAAGAAAACAGGATAGGAATAATTAAAGTTTTTACCTGGAAGATGATAAGTAATAACCGGACATTTATGAACGGAAATCGAAGATGTTATGGCATTAAGTCAGGTATTTATATCCAGAAATTGAAGATGTTGCGGCATTAAGTCAGATATTTATTTCCAGAAATAGAAGATGATACGGCACTAAGTCAGATATTTATGTACGACGAATCCAGGGTAATAGGTCAATAAGTGGTTATTTATAAAGGTTTTATATATGAAAATTCAAAAGCTTTCACTTTTAGGAAAGGTATGAGCAGGATATGAAGAAAAGAAAAAAACGATTTACCAACAGCTTCAAATACAGATTGACAGGGTTGTTATTTGTAACACCCTGGATCATAGGGTTTCTGATCTTTTTCTTGTATCCCCTTTATCAATCCGTCTTGTTCAGCTTCAGCAAGGTCACCTTTACTGCCAAGGGCAGGGTAATCAGTTTTGTGGGAACGGATAATTTTAAGTACTTTTTTTCCAGGGATCCGTATTTTATCCAGAGAATCATCGTGTTCTTTCAAAACATCCTGCTGCAGGTTCCCCTGATCCTGGTGTTTTCTCTGGTGCTTGCCCTGCTGCTGAACGAGAAGGTCAGATTAAAGGGAATGTTCCGGACCCTGTTCTTCCTGCCGATCGTAGTGGTGAGCGGTCCGGTTATGAACATGCTGCTCAGCCAGGGGTCATCTACCATACCGCTCATCGAGCAGTACGGAATATATGAGATCATCAATTACTCCATACCGTATTTTCTTGCAGAGCCGATTACCTCGCTGTTCAGTCAGCTGATTCTGGTACTGTGGTATTCCGGTGTTCCGATTCTGATATTTATCGCCGGCCTGCAGAAAATTGACAAGGCATTGTATGAAGCTTCCTCCATCGACGGAGCTTCCTCCTGGGTATCCTTCTGGAAGATCGTGCTTCCCTCCATCAAGGGGATGATACTCATCAATGCGGTTTATATTATCGTATTCCTGGCTACCTCGGAAATCAATGATGTAATTATCTGGATCAGGGACAGTATGCTGGATGCCTCCAAGCGGGGCTTCGGTATCGCCTCCGCAGCCGCATGGATCTATTCCATCGGGATATCCCTTCTGCTGCTGATATATTTCCTGCTGCTTGGGAGAGAGCCGAAGAGCAGAGTGAAGCATGCGGTTATTACCAGGAAGACCGGGTATGGCGCATGAAAACACACCGGGAATCTGCTGCAATAATAAATCACCCCGCAAACCTGCATATTAAGGGCCTCCGGAAGTGCTCTGACCGGGATAGGAGGAAATACAGTTGAAAAATCTTTCATTATATTACAAGGCAAAAATGAAGCTGTGGGGGCGTACCGGGAAGCGCGGCATTCTGTATATGGCTTTCGTATATACCGTATTGATTGCCATGGGGTTTGTATACCTGTATCCCATCCTGGATATGTTTGTGACCAGCCTTATGAACCTGCCGGATTTATTGGATGCATCCGTCAAATGGATACCCACATCCGTTACCTTTCATAATTATAAGGAAGCCTTTGAGGTTATGAAGGTAGACAAAACCGTGCTGAATACCGTACTTAACGCTTTGCTTCCTTCCCTGGCCCAGACTGCCGTATGTGCGGTAACAGGCTACGGGTTGGCAAGATACGATGTGCCGTTTAAGAGATTGATACTGGGCCTGATATTAATCACCTTTATCCTGCCTCCTTACGTTCTCATGATTCCCAAATATGTAATGTTTTCCGATTATCATATGATAGGGAGCTTAAAGGCCATGATTTATCCTGCGTTATTAGGGCAGGGAAGCAAGAGCGCCATATTTATCCTGATATTCATGCAGTTCTACCGGCAGACCCCAAGGTCCCTGGATGAAGCAGCCCGGGTGGACGGAGCTTCCGAGCTTAAGATATTCTTCGGTATTGCGGTACCGCTTGCAATTCCGGCCTTTATCATAAGCTTCCTGTTCTCCTTTGTCTGGTACTGGAATGATACTTATTTTACGGCGCTTTACATGGGGTTGACCAGTGCCACGGATACCAATGTGGTCCGGACCATGCTTCTGGAGCTGCAGAATTTTGATATCAGCTATAAACAGCATATCCAGTCGGTTTCCGGCTGGGGAGCTTCCGTTATGGGAGAATCCGTTGCCAATGAGGCAATCAAAATGGCGGCAACGGTTATTACCATATCTCCTTTATTGCTTATGTATTTTGTATTACAGAAATACTTTGTGGAAGGAATCGACAGAACCGGTATTACCGGTGAGTAGCATTACATTAGCCTTTTGCTTAAGCAGCCCGGTCATACCGGTACTTAAGTTTAAATAGGAAATCAAATTTAAAGAGGAGGATTTTTGCATGAAAACAAAAAAATTATTATCACTGCTATTGGCTGCCGTACTTATGGTTTCATCACTAGCTGCCTGCGGCAAGCCCGGTGATGACGGTACAAGCACGCCGACTTCCACACCGGCGCCGGGTACGGATAACGGCAGTGGTGCGGAAGACACAACGGACAATCAGGATGGGGATACGGACGAAGCCGCAGATTCTCTGCTTGGTCCCATGACAACGGAGGAGATAACTCTTACCTATGCCTGCTGGGGCCTTGGAGAAAAAGGAGAAACAGAAGCTAAGGATAAGCAGATCCAGGCATTTATGGATGCATATCCTAACATTAAAGTAGAATTTGTAACCATTGATCAGGCTACCTGGAATGACGGACTGGCGACACTGGCGGCGACCGGCCAGCTGCCCGATGTATTCTGGACCTTCTCCGTTACCGATACGGTTATGAATCAGTGGGCGCTGGATGTAACGGACTTCTATGCCAATGATTCCGATGCCAAGGAAGTATTCCCCGGTATGGTGGAGAATGCCAGAATTAACGGAAGGCTGTACAGCATGCCTACCGTCATGTTCCCCGCTCTTGTATTCGTTAATAAGACTCTGTTCGAAAAGTATAATGAGCCGCTGCCGTCCTTTGACTGGACTATTGAGGAGTTTAAGGAGGTCGCTGCCAGACTGGCACATCCGGAGGAGTTTAACTTCGGTACCTCCAATCCCATCTGGCCGGATTATTTCCCCGCCCTGTACACCGGTGACGGAGCAAGAGGCTGGGATGGCAATGAATATCACTTTGACCAGACCTGGATCGATGCTACGAATTTAAAGTATGATTACATCGATAAGGGAATCCTGGAATGGGCATCCGCAGAGGACAAGAAGAAGTGGTTGGGTGATGAAGGAGCATGGCCTCCGGGCTTCGGCAGAAGTGCAATGCACTGGGATTGGCCCTGGACCATCGCCATGTTCGAGGATGTAGTAAAGCAGCAGTCCGGCTGTGAATTCTTATATTACCCTCAGCCGAAGGGTCCCTCCGGCAAGCAGATGGCTATCGTTGACTACGGCGTAATCTCTGCCGCGACAGAATATCCGAGAGAAGCCTGGGAGCTTCAGAAGTGGACCTCCTGGGGTAAGGAGGGTTACCTGAACCGTCTGGAAGGATATAAGGCGGCAGGCATGACCATGGTAAGCCGTATGCCGGTTTCCAGCAACCAGGCATCCTGGGATGCGGTCGGTGCCTTTACCGAAAGGGAAGATCTGAAGGAAACCTATAAGAGACTTACGGATATTGTTCCCAGTGTTTGGTCCGTTGCTCCCGGCTGGGGTGCATTTGATACCTGGGCGAATGAGAACGGTATCTGGGCCCAGCTTGATAACAGGGAAGTTACTCCTGCAGAAATGGCCGATACCCTGACGCAGAAGGCAAATGAGCTGAAGGACGAATGGTTGGCCGGCTTGCCGCAGTAAACCAAGGAAGTAAGCAAAAAGGATAAATAAGATATATGTAAAAACAAATAAGGATATGAGAGTGAAAGTATTACTTTCACTCTCATATCTGAAAACCGGATATTCTTTATACAAAAAAATCAGGCTACAGAGTTACTGGTGTGCTGATGCATTGGCACTCGGTATAATGACGCAGAATGAATTTTCAGTCTGCAAGGCGGAGGATGGAGACGTAGCGGTGGCTGCATTGACTGACGACAACGCGGCAGATGGAAATCCAGGCAAGTCATTGGCCAAGATGTCAGTGTGTCGGTACACTAGAGCGTGTTTGAAAAATCATTGCGCCGTTCTGAACGCTCCACTTTGCGGTATACAGCGTCGCAATTTTGGGAGAGTAGCACCACTACGCTCCCAAAATCACTCCTTGTCTCCCGCAAATTGGAGCATCCAGCCCGGCACAAGCATTTTTCAAACACACTCTAGGATAGAGGATTTCGGTCTAAGGAGAATAGAAGGTCTCTGACATTAGGAAAGGCAAGGGTTATTCCATGAAAAGCATATCAATTAACCCGAAAGGGTTTAAAAAGGATCAGGTTAAATTTTATATCTTCTTAATTCCATTGGCATTGTTTATGGCATTACCGATTGTTTATATCATAAACCATGCATTTAAACCGCTGGGCGAATTATTTGCTTTTCCGCCGAAATTTTTTGCCGCACATCCTACTTTGGATAATTTTATTAAGCTGTCCCAGACAACACAGACCTCCTCCGTGGCCTTAAGCAGGTATCTGCTGAACACACTGGCGGTGACCCTGAGCGTGGTCATATTAACCGTGTTCATCGGCTCCATGGCCGGCTTTGCCTTGTCAAAGCTGACCTTTAAAGGCAAGAAGCTTTTCTTTGAGATCAACACCCTGTCCATGATGTTTGTACCGGCGGCGGTGCTGATACCCCGGTATTTGATCATTGACAGCTTGAGAATTATGGACACATACCTGGCACATATTCTGCCGCTGTTAGCCATGCCGGTAGGATTGTTTTTGCTGAAGCAGTTTATCGACCAGGTACCGGATGAATTGATCGAAGCGGCATACGTAGACGGTGCAAGCTATTTTCGTGTATATTATAAGGTGATACTTCCCCTGATCAAACCGGCAGTAGCTACCGTATGCATACTATCCTTCCAGCAGGTGTGGGGCAATCTGGAGACCTCCAATATGTTTACGACCCAGGAAAGCATGAAAACCCTGGCATTTTATATGAGTACCTTTATTAATGTGAATAACACCGTAGTAGGACAGGGAATCGCAGCAGCAGGCGCACTAATCATGTTTTTACCGAATATACTGCTCTTTATTATATTGCAGAGCAAGGTTATGAATACAATGGCTCATTCAGGTATTAAATAATTCATATTAATCGGGAGGGTTATGCAATGCTAACAAGATTCCGCGCTGTAATTTCTTTCTTCCTTATTATAGTACTTTCTGTTTCGTTATCCGATATAGTCTCCGCATTCAGTTTAACGGAGATACATTATGGAGCAGGTGCAATCCGCAGCATGACAAAATGCCAGGATGGAAGCATTGTGGGCGGACGCAGCTCCGGTCACGAGATCGAGGTATGGGCAAGCACTGACAACGGTGATAGCTGGACCCGCAGAGGAACGGTAGCCAGTAATCCGTCCATTGATTTCGGGGATGTCATGTTCCTGGCTGTTCCCAATACGAATACGGTTTATTGTGCATTCCG
>JAFADH010000091.1 GCA_023424995.1 Bacillota bacterium
CGTATTCGTTAATAAGGCACAACAGATGTAACTGCGTATAGCGGTTTGTTTGTTGCGCCTTTTTTGATGCGATGCGATTAAATCAAGTGAGGTGTATTTTTATGTCCCAAAATCATAAAACAACGGCAGGGAAGCCGTATTCCATATCACAGAACTTTCTGACCAGCACACACACAATAGAACGATTGCTGAAACTGACCGATATCAATAAGGCTGATCATGTATTGGAGATCGGTGCGGGGAAAGGCCATATCACCAGAGCCCTGGCAGCTAAAGCCGGAAGTGTGCGGGCATACGAGATAGATGCTAAAATATTCAATAAAACAAATGCGGCATTGAAAGATGTAGCAAATGCCAAGCTAATGAACCAGGATTTTTTGAGGGCTGATTTACCCCGAAGACAACCGTATAAAGTTTTTTCCAATATCCCCTTCTCACTTACTACAGATATCATGCGTAAGTTATTCCTTACAGGCAATCCGCCGGAGGAAGCCTGGATTATTATGGAGAAGGGTGCGGCCAAGAGATTCAGCGGTAAACCGCAGGAATCCCTCATGTCATTACAGCTTAAGCCGTTTTATGAGATGAAGATTGAATATTATTTAAAAAGGACGGATTTTCATCCCGCACCGTCTGTGGATACGGTATTGCTGCATATAACAAGAAAGCAGCAGCCGGATATCAGGCTGCAGGAGCAGAGGGCTTATCAGGAATTCATCAGCCATTCCCTGCGGTATGGACTCTACGGACAAAGAGCGCTATTGACATCAAGACAGATATCCCAGGCGCTGCGCTTTGCGAATCTGCCGCAGATTGAACGTTCGGGAACCGTACTCTATGTACAATGGCTCTGCCTTTTCCGATGCAGCCTGACTTACGGTAAACCGGGGAGAAGCCATTGACCGCAATAGAATACGGATTATGGGAACCTGCCAAAGAACATAAAAAGCTGAAGGCTGCATTCATATACAGAACATCCGGAGCTTCAAGTATGCTTTCGGCATACTTGAAGCTAATCCCGTATCAGGTGGAACAGGATAACATGCCAGTGTATGCAGGGTATGCATTACAGGGCTTGTGCGTATCTGCCGGATTTGTTATATATGAAAGCGCTTCAGCCTGTTTGCTCAGACTTTGTAAACCTATAATCAGCCATGAGGCTTAGCTGTCGGACCTGCTTTTCTCGTGCTTTCCTTCATGGACGCCGGTCACCTGCCCTCTGGTGATGCCCAGATCTGCATTGTGCTTCGGATCTATCTTGCGTAATTCAGGATTACTTTTCGGTCTTTCTTTCATACGGTTTTTATTGTTGTCCATAGAATTATCCTTTCATAAAATCATTGAGATTGCTCCCTACAAGTATTATTGCAAATACATGAAATTTTATGAAAGATAAATGCTTAAAAAATAATTAAATGGACCTTTTATAAATCCGCATATTGAAACAGCAAAACCCGGAGTAAAGTGAAATACATCGATTAAATTTGAATATCAATAATCATCCTGCTTACTCCGGGATACCGAATGATACCTTAATAATAAACCTGACCGCTTGTTAATGTCTGGGATTCCGAATTGCTTCCGCTGTATGCCGTAACAGTGACAACTGCCCGGTAGTTGTACCCCTTCGATACCTGCATGGATTCCGAAAGAGTGAGCCAATAGTTATCTGCCGACTTGGTCCAGGTGTTAATCGTGACCCATTGATTATTGACTGAACGCTGCAGCTCGGCAGTAATCGAGACACGATTAACCAAACTGCTGTATCCGGTTATACTGCCGTCAACGTAAGCCTGCCCGCCGGAGGTAATATTTAAATTACAGCTTGCCCTTGCTATGTACGTCAGCCGGGGGCTGATAACACCAGGCACTTCACTGGCATAGGCGGGTATGGAATTACTCCATATAAAGACTGCGATAAGTAAAAAACACAATAAAAACTTTCTTGTCCGCATAATTGGCCTCCTTAAAATTTTTTAATAATGCCAAAGAGTATTACCGTGCACTTTGAAAAGAAATTATAAAATACTACTTCAGCATACTTTCAATCATTTTGATAAGATCTTCCCTATGGGCTGATGAAAATAAACTGAAGGCATAATGATCCTTATACCACATAAACTGATAAGCATCATTTTTAAATATATATTCAACCTCATGGTTATTTATCATTAATTTATTGATTTCAGTGTCTTCCGTATCAATTATAATCTGGTTATTTGTAATAAAGGCCTGTTCGTAGGCAATATCCGTTCCCTTGCCGTTGCTGTAGATGACGGACAAAGAGGAATATGTTATCGATTCCTCTGACTTTGAGAAGCCGTCCGGAATATATTGGGGTTCAATGCCCTGGAATTGTATCTCGGAGAGCGCTTCATCCGTCTCGAAGGTGATGGAGGTAAACTCTTCAAGAATATTTTTAATAATTTCGAAGAACCGGTTCCTGTATGCCTCCACGCTCATTATCGTAGTGAATGAAATAAGTATGAGTATAAGCATAGCTATTGCAATACGCCTTGTCCCCGACATGAATGCTTTCATAAAAGGACCGCGTTTACTATAGCGTATCAGCTTCTTCATCCTGTATTCAAAGCGTTTGGAGAAAATATGCTTCGGGACCTGCTCTTCGGACAGCTGATCCAGGTAATATTTCTCTGCCGAAGGTACGTATCGGTAAAGCAGCTCATCGGTGATGTTAATATTATTCATTGAATGTAAACCCCCTCTCTTGAAGCGCATGTTTCAATTTTACTTTTGCCCGGGCTGTTCTCTGCCTCACATTATCTTTTTTAATAGATAATATTTTGGCGATTTCGCTGTCTGAATAGCCCTGGCTGTATTTCAGCAGCAATACTGAGGCATATATATAAGGTAAGGAAATAATAGCGGCCAGCACCTCATTATCTGCGCCGATATTTTCATCCGACACGGCCAGTTCAGGCGGTCCGTATTCATATTCATCAAAGGATATGAAATTTTCCTTTTTGCTTTTCCTGTACATATCAATAGCGATGTTTCTTGTTATTATAACGACAAAAGACTTTGTTTTGTGACTGTCAGGCTCGTGAATGTTGTCCAAATGATGAAGGATTCTTATAAATGCTTTATGTACGGCATCCTCTGCCAGATAAGTGTCATGCAGTATGTCCTTGGCAGCATAGAACATGACTTGCCTGTATTTCAGATATAGACGTTCAAATTTCGATTTATCTTCCTCATTATCAATCATTGCCAGGTAAATGAGCATTAAGATACCTCCCATGTTCCATCATTTATTTATATTATATATCGACCGGCAGAAAAAAGCAAAATATGGGAATATGATTTTCATGGCAGGTATCTTGAACTTTACATTTACATGGGTTAGAATGCAATTATGTCCTGTTTTATCCGGAAAGTAATAAAAGAAAGGAATTATATAATATGATCAAAGGATTTAAAATGAAGCTTTATAAGGGAATGGAAGCAGAATACGAGAAGCGCCACAATGAATTATGGCCGGAGATGAAGGATATGATTCATGAATATGGCGGAAAGAATTATAC
>JAFADH010000355.1 GCA_023424995.1 Bacillota bacterium
ATGTTATATCCCTCATTTGTAAGATACAGCTCAACAAGATCCGCAATCTCCTGTTCATCATCCACGATTAATATATTGGTCTCCATCTTCTACTCCTTTATCACTTTTTCAGGACTGCGGGCAGCAGTTCCCGAGCTGATATCCCGAATATGATATATTACAGGAACAAATACCTGTTTCTGAATCGGGATGCATGGCGCAAATGAAGCGCCTTTTATCAGAAGTTTAAAAGCAGCTTCCGATAACTTATTTACAGGAACTAAAAACTGTTCCTGTGATCGAAATGCACGGTGCAAAAACAGCACCTTTTATCGAAAGCTATAAGGCAGCTTCCGATAACTTATATTATCGGAACAAACCCCAGTTCCGATAATCGGGATGCACGGCGCAAAAACAGCACCTTTTATCGAAAGCTATAAGGCAGCTTCCGATAACTTATATTATCGGAACAAACCCCGGTTCCGATAATCGGGATGCATGACGCAAAAAACAGCGCCTTTTATCAGAAGATAAAGGACAGCTTCTGATAACTTATATTATAACAATAATGCTTACTGAATAGCATAATTTCTGTTAAGAATATCTTAAGGCTTTCTTAATGTCCTCAATATCAGCGAAAACTTTAAAAAAGAATAGGCCTGCCAATACGGCAGGCCAAGCTTTAATGTCGGAAATAAATAATGGATTATTCTTCTTCCTCGTCCTCTTCGAATTCCTCATCAAACATCTCATCATATTCCATGGAATCCAGAAGCTCTTCGAAGGCATCAGCAACCGCTTCGAATTCCTCGTCATCATCAATGTTAAGCAGCTGGGGTTCGCCGTCATTCTCCTCAATATAACGATATAAGAATACATTATCATCCTCTTCTTCGCCTTCCTCCGGCTGAAGTGCAATGTACTCCTTGTCTTCTACGGTAAAAATCTCAAGAACAACGCAATTTAACTCTGTTCCGTCATCTAATGATAATGTGATTGAATCATGTTCATGATCGTGATCATGTCCACAGCCGCAGCCGTCACCATGAATGTGTCCGCTCATAATACTACCTCGCTTCTAAATTTATTAGAGAGAAATCTGCATGCAGACCTCCCTGCAATCCCCTTGTATTTAATCATACTCTCATCCTTTTGCGCCAGTAAGACCTCATTGATGATAAACAAGAAGAATATAAGTAGAATGTATCAGATTGAGGAAAAAAATGCAAGTACTAAACAAAACTTCATATTATTTTATATGACACTTAATGGAAGAATTTCACTGGCTGCTCCTCTCTCACGCATAGTTCGTATTTGTTAATTTTATCGAACATATTTTCTTGTTTTTCTTGGCTTATGGATATTGATATGGTATACTATTGGAATGACGGTAGTATTCGGGAGGAGCAGAGGGCATGCCGGACAACATAAAAAACATACGGATCTCTGTCCGTGATCTGGTGGAATTCATCCTTAACAGCGGAGACCTTGATAATACAAAGCCGCGAAGCGATGCGGAAGCCATGCAGGCGGGCAGCAGGATTCACCGTAAGCTCCAGAAGCAGATGGGTGCTAATTATACTGCTGAGGTGCCCTTAAGTATAACAATACCGGTGACCAGGGATGGCATCGGTTTTGAGTTAACCATTGAAGGCAGAGCCGATGGGATTATTAATAACAGTACCATCCGTGAGGATTTTTCCGTTCTGATATTCGAAGAAGAGGAAGCGAATCCTCCGGAGATCATTATTGATGAGATCAAAGGTGTCTATATGGATCTATCCCATATGACGGCGCCTGTGGGAGTCCACAGAGCTCAGGCCATGTGCTACGCCTATATCTATGCGGCGAAGAATGACCACAACAGGATCGGTATCCGTATGACCTATTGTAATCTTGAGACGGAGAATCTGAGATATTTTGAAGAGACCCTGCCCTTTGATGAGCTGAGTGACTGGTTCACCCATCTGGTAGAGGAATATGCTAAGTGGGCGGCCTGGCAGATCAGATGGAATGAACGGCGAAATACCGCGATTAAGTCCATGGATTTTCCGTTCCCATACCGTCAGGGTCAGAAGGATCTGGTTACCGGTGTATATAAGACCATTCTCCGTAAGAAGAAGCTGTTCATAGAAGCACCTACCGGAGTCGGCAAGACTATCTCCACGGTATACCCGGCGGTGAAGGCAATGGGAGAAGGACTTGTGGAGAAGATATTCTATCTGACTGCCAAGACTATAACCCGTACGGTGGCTGAGGATACCTTCCGGCTTCTTGGCAGCCAGGGTCTGGCCTTTAAGGCGGTTACCATCACAGCCAGGGAGAAGGTCTGCATATTGGACAAGCCGGACTGTAATCCCGGTTCCTGTCCGCGGGCGAAAGGGCATTTTGATCGTGTGAATGACGCTGTTTATGATCTGCTGACCAATGAAAATGATATCTCAAGAGAATATATCACAGCTTATGCCGGGAAGCACTGCGTCTGCCCTTTTGAGATGGGATTGGATGTGACGCTGTGGTCGGATGCGGTTATCTGTGACTACAATTATGTCTTTGATCCCAATGTCTACCTGCGGCGGTTTTTCTTTGAAGGGAAACAAAGTAATTATACCTTCCTGATTGATGAGGCTCATAATCTGGTGGACCGTGCACGTGAGATGTACAGTGCAGCCCTGTACAAGGAGGATTTCCTTGAGGTGAAGCGCCTGATCAGGGATAAGAGCACAAAGGTGGTTAAGCTGATTGACCAGTGTAATAACGATCTGCTTCGTTTAAAGCGGGATTGTGATGAATTTGAAGTGATCGAGAATGCGGATGGCTTTGTAATGCATCTCATCAGCCTGATGGCGGAATATGAGGTGTTCCTCCAGGAGGGCTTCATTCCGGAGGGGAAGGATGAGATTATCCGGCTGTATATGGATATCCGCCATTTTCTTAATATGTACGAGATACATGATGATAATTATACGATCTACACCGATTATGAAGAGGAGCGCTTTCGGCTGAAGCTGCAATGCATGGATCCTTCCAGGAATCTGTTTCAGTGCATGGAACGCGGCAGGAGCGCCGTTCTGTTCTCCGCAACCCTGCTTCCCATTCATTATTACATGGAGCAGCTGGGAGGTAAAAAGGAAGAGGATTATGCGGTATATGCACCGTCTTCCTTTTTGCCGGAGAACCGGCTTATTATGATAGGTACGGACGTCAGCACCAGATATACCAGAAGGAATGAAAAGGAATATCGGAAGATATACGGATATATTAAGGATTTTACCGGGGCGAGGGCCGGAAATTATATGGTGTTTTTCCCTTCCTATCAGATGCTGCAGGAGATTGCGGAGCTGGCTGAAGGTGACCTGGAGGGTCTTGTGGTACAGAGCAGTAGCATGACAGAGGAGGAGAGGGAAAGCTTTTTGGAAGAGTTCGTAGAGGATCCGGTGCAGAGCAGAATCGGGTTCTGCGTTATGGGCGGGATCTTCAGCGAAGGGATCGACCTTAAGAGCAACCGGCTGATCGGAGCTGTAATCGTCGGAACCGGACTCCCTATGGTATGCAATGAGAGAGAGTTGTTCAGGGGATATTTTGACCAGCGGTGCGGAAGCGGTTTTGATTATGCGTATCTTTATTCAGGAATGAATAAGGTATTACAGTCCGCAGGAAGAGTCATCCGGACCAAGGAAGACAGGGGCGCGATCCTGCTTTTAGATGAGAGGTTTACACAGAAGCAGTACTATAATCTGTTCCCGAGAGAGTGGTTTCCCAATGTTACGGTAAACCAATCCACCATGAGGCCGCTGTTATCAGACTTTTGGACCGCATCAAACGAAAATTAAGGGACAGCTTTACGGCATAACATGCTGTAAAGCTGTCCCTGTTGTAAATCATGAGCAATCAGTAAAACGTGGAGTTGTTGAAATAACGATATTCATGCTCCTTCGCTAGGAATTCCTTACCGGACACTGACCGGAAGATCAAGCCTAACAGATAGAACAGCACGGAGCCGAGAATTCCTCCGATGATTGCATAGATCAGATCATCGATATCACAGTGCCGTGGTACTAGAAAATACTGCAGGATTTCTATTAAGGCAGGCAACGGCAGCAGGGCAAGGAATCTGGCAAGCCTGGATTGTCTTCGAAGTAAAAGGGTGATATAAAAACCGTACGGAATATATATGGTAATTCGGGTCACAAGATAGATAACGATATCGCTGAGGGGTATGTAATCATACAAATAATCCTCAATCAAAGTGGAGAGAACTCCGAAGGGCATGAAATTACGGCTGCCACTCTCAAGAGGATAAGCCCATTGGAAGGAATCTGTGATGAAAGCGCCCACCAGGAGAGCGGCAAGATAGAGTATGGCAAATACAATGCTCTGATTACGGTAAAAGCCATGAAAAGCCTCAATCTTGGTACCATAATCCAGCATATAGCGAAGATAACAGTGGAACATGGGAATCAGCCAGTTGATAACGGCAATACCAAGCATGGGCATAGTGTAAGGAAGGAAGGACTGAAGCTCTCCAAAATAAGTGACAGCATTAATGATCAGGCTGACAAATAAGGTAAATAAGGAATAATTAAAGCAGGCTTCATACGTTGTGGTCTGTTCCAGAAGGATGTGGCAGCAGATCATAGAAACCAGGAAGGAGATACCCCATATAATCAGAAACTGATTTATGAAATAATACGCAGCAAATTGTATCAGCACAGTCAGGATGCCCAGAAGCGTAATAAATGTTGAGATCTGGATACTCGTCCTACGTTGCAATCAGACACCTTCTTTCGTGAATTATCATTCATCTATCTTGGAAAATTCTTAAACATCTCAGCTTCGGTGTATCATTCAACAGCTGCCGGTATGCTGCTGATTCAAAATTATCTGCTCTTTCTGTATAACCTTGCTTATTCCGCTATAAGATCATTCGTACCTGCCCGGGGACGCAGCTTATCTTAATATGACTGCAGACAGCAGGGATCTCGCCATCCGTATGCACCGAGGTTTCGTTCTCCATCATAATCTCTATGCTGGTGCAATGGAAAGCCTCCACACCCCGATGGTTAATATGCCTTCCGGTGAAGATGGTGGGAAGCAGCAGAAAAGCCCTTGCGGAACTGAAGCCGTGTACCAGGGTAATGCTCAGCTTGCCGTCACAGGGGTCGGCATGGGGAGCCATGAGCAGACCGCCGCCCTCATATTTATGAATCATACTTGACACCAGCATAGTATCCGCATAGGTGTTCTTTTTAACACCGTCTATCAGGACGGTGGTTTCAAGCTGTGAGGTGAAAAGCTGTTTTAACGCGATTGCAATGTACACGAACTTCCCCGCTCCAAAGCGGTTAAGACTTTTCTTTAAAGGAGAAGCCTGTACCTCGTGGCATACATTGGCATCGTAGCCCATACCGCTGGAGCAGATAAACCGCCTTGGTGCAAGCTCTTTACCGATAAATTCGATAATACCATGGTCAAGATACTGAAACCGGACCGGCTTTAAGATATTCTCCAAAGCCTTGACGGGATCCCTGGGAATCTTTAAGCTTCTGGCCAGATCGTTACTGGAACCGGAGGGGATATATCCGAGCAATACTTCGTTAAAATCGGTAATGCCGTTGATAACCTCATTCATGGTGCCGTCGCCGCCAAGTACAACGATATTCTTAATTCCGGTATTTTCATCACATAATTGCTTCGTCAGCTCGATGGCATGTCCCACATGTTTCGTGAAATATGCGGTATGCGGTACCTGCCGTACCTCCAGTTCCTTCTTTACTGTCCACCAGTAACGGATTCCTCTGCCTGAGCTTGATTTTGGATTTATAATAAAATGATACAAATAATTACATCCTTTGTCTGAAATTTGTTGGTTATAGATAAATATTAAATGATAACAGCTGTATTGTCAATGATTTGAAGATATTTCTAGTCACCGAATTGTCCTCTTCTCATAAAATGTATAGAACAACAATAGTACACTGTACTAGACCGTAAAAGGAGAGACTGTTTTATGGATAGACGGATGTATCGCGGCACAGGCAGAACCCAAGGCAGATATGTGGATACCCGCTGTGGAGAAGCTGCCGACAGGTATGCGTCAGAGGATCCGTGCGAAAGAGATGATTATGAGGATGATTTCAGCAATTATCCCATAGGTATGTGCTATGTTCCATGGCAGCGGTTTAAAAACCTTTATGAGAATGAGTTTGCAGCCCTGGCTAACGGTACTTTATTCAAGGATTTAGATCTAGACTGGTATGGAAGGGGCTGTAAATAATGGAAGCAAATAACAAGGAAAAATTATTTGCTGTAATTCAGGCAACCAGCTTTGTCTGTGATGATCTCCGATTATTTCTGGATACCCATCCGGTAGACAAAGCCGCTTTAGATTACTGGGAGAAGATGTCGAAAGTAAGAAACGAAGCAGTATATGAATACACCAAATGCTATGGACCGATAGAGTCGTACCGTGTAGAGAACGATTGCAGCTGGACGTGGGTCGAGGATCCCTGGCCATGGGAAGGAAGGTGCTAGTATATGTGGAGCTATGAGAGAAGATTACAGTACCCGGTTAAAATAAGTCAGACCAATCCTAAACTGGCACAGGTAATTATGTCGCAATATGGCGGTCCTGACGGTGAAATAGGGGCCTCCCTCCGCTATCTGTCGCAAAGGTATGCAATGCCTAACAGAAAAGTTGCAGGCTTGCTTACGGACATCGGTACGGAAGAACTGGCGCATATGGAAATTGTCGGAGCAATCGTCCATCAGTTAACTAAGAACCTGACACCTCAGGAGATATTGGACAGCGGCTTCCAGAATTACTATGTAGATCATACCCTTGGCGTATGGCCTATGGCTGCAGGCGGAGTACCGTTTAATGCAAACCAGTTTGCAAGCAAAGGCGACCCTATTACCGATCTGATCGAAGACATGGCAGCGGAACAGAAGGCAAGAACTACCTACGACAATATTCTTCGTTTGGTTAATGACCATGATGTATGCGATCCCATCAAATTCTTAAGACAGAGAGAAATCAATCATTTCCAGAGATTCGGAGAAGCACTCCGAATGATTCAGGATGAGCTTGATGCAAGGAATTTCTATGCATTCAACCTTGCATTCCCGGCAGATTTTAAGAAATAAAGACTGCAGTTTGTTAGAAACTCTGATTATGAAAAGTGAATGTTATGCCGCTCTTTGACGCACAGGGAGCGGCTTGGTACATAGAATTCCGCAGTCCAACATACCTTCCACGACAAGATGCTGCCTGTAATAAAAAAGTGCTGTCTCATGCAGAGCAGCAGGTACAGGCGGATTATTTTACTTTCAGAGAGCATACCGGTTATATTAATACTATGCTAAGCAATAGACAATTCGGATGGCATCCAAAAAAAACCATATAATAATTCTTGTAAAAAATAAAATCTATGCTATACTAAGGTTACAAAATTAAAGAAGCAGAGTAGGAACATGTGCGTTAAGTGCCAGGTGAACAGGGAGTTGTCATCCGGACGAAAAGGAAACTTGCGGTACATGATCCGCATCCCGCTGCTACAGTGTGATAACTAAATTAAATAGGCTTTCGGTACCTGTGCCGGAGGTGGATCGGTGAATTTAAACTTTACCGGTTATTTGTTTGGTTTTATCTCTTATTGTAGTAAAGGTCTGCAAAGGAGGTAATTTTTTATGCTCAATTTTAAGGAACTGTTTGTAGCATCGTATAAGGAACTTAAGAATCTAAGGAGCCTTACGTTAGCTGCTATGCTTGGTGCTGTCTCAATTGTCCTGGGAATGTTGGCGGTTTTTCCCACACCCAGTGTCAAGGTTACATTTGCTTTCCTGCCGAATGAATTTGTATATTATTTATTTGGACCTGTGCTGGGAGCGGCATACGGAGCAATACTGGATATCCTCACTTATATTGTTAAGCCAATGGGTGCATTTTTCCCCGGCCTTACATTGAGTGCTGTTCTTACGGGGGTGTTATACGGTATTTTCCTGTATAAAAGGCCCCTGAGTATAAGAAGGATATTTGTTGTTAATGTAATAAGCACCGTTTTTATCAGTATTCTGTTGAATACCTATTGGATGAGCGTGCTGCGCGGAACAAGCTTTATGGTGGAGCTTCCGTTCAGGGCAATAAAAGCAATTGTTATGCTGCCGATAGAAACCATAATGCTGTATGTGTTGGTTAAGGGAGTCGAAGCTACAGGTATATTGAAGGGATTTCATAACAGAAGTCAGAAGGTATCATAAATTTGAAAGCCAAACCCACTGAATTAGTTAGCTCCAATTCAGTGGGTTTATTTATTATGAGCTAATTTCCTTGACAAAACATATGAAAAACCATAAATTAGAATTACGATTACACACATTTTCAGGAGGTACAAAATGAATAACTTGTTAATAGCACAGTCCGGAGGACCCACGGCTGCGATTAATGCAACTCTGGCCGGAGTATTGCAGGGTGTAAGGGCAAGCGGTAAAATTGACGGAGTGTACGGTGCGAAGAATGGGATCGAAGGTGCAATCAAGGGACAGCTGATTGATCTGAATGAGATCATTAAGGATACAAAAGCCATGGATACGCTCACCTACACTCCGTCCTCTGCACTTGGTACCTGCAGATATAAGATGAAGGACTGGCGCAGGGATGAGGAGCCCTATAAGAAGATCGTCGATACGTTCTATAAGAATGATATCAAATATTTTATATACATCGGCGGCAATGATTCCATGGATACTGTGGATAAGCTGGCAGAGTACTGCAGGCTGAACAATCATGATTTTATTATCATGGGTGCTCCCAAGACCGTAGACAACGATCTTAACTTAACCGATCACAGCCCCGGCTTCGGTTCTGCTGCCAAATATATCGCAACAACTATCTCCGAGCTGGCAGCGGATATCGGTGCATTCGATATTCCGGCAGTAACCATCGTAGAGATTATGGGGCGCAATGCAGGCTGGCTTACTGCCGCAGCTGCGCTTTCCCGTGTCAACGGCGGCGCGGGTGCGGACCTGATCTATCTCTGCGAAGTACCGTTGGATAACGATAAATTCATCCGGGATGTGAAAGAGAAGCTGGCTCGGAAATCAGGTATCCTGGTAGCAGTCAGTGAAGGTGTGAAGGACAGCAGCGGAGTCTATGTCTCCGAGCATACCTCCAGCGGAGCCGTGGATAACTTCGGTCATAAGTACATTGCCGGTGCGGCACGCGCTTTGGAACAACTGATTCGGGAGGAGATAGGCTGCAAGGTCCGTTCCGTTGAGTTGAACCTCATGCAAAGATCGGCAGCCCATATAGCCAGTGAGACGGATATTTTAGAGTCCTTAATGCTGGGACAGAAGGCCCTGACCTGTGCTCTTAATGGTGAGACAGGCCGGATGTCGGCCATTAAGCGATTAAGTGATGCCCCCTACCGTGTTGAATTTATCTCTGTTCCGGTGAATGAAGTAGCAAACCATGAGAAGGTGGTACCCCTTGACTGGATCACCCCGGACGGTCATGATGTTACTCCGGAACTGCTTGCATATATGAAACCGTTAATTCAAGGGGAGACCAATGTGAAATTCGAGAACGGAATCCCGGTACAGATAAAACTGTATTAGTTTCTGGTTCCGGTATGATTTAAGTTCCAAAGACAGATATGCTTAGAAGCGCTAATTGCTTATATTAGTGCTTCAAACTAAGCGCTATTTAATAAAGCTTGTATCTGCTGAAAACAGGTATCTGCTGAAAACAGGTATCTACTGAAAAACAGGTATCTACTGAAAAACAGGTATCTGCTGAAAAACAGGTATCTACTGAAAAATAGGTATCTACTAAAAACAGGTATCTACTAAAAACAGGTATCTACTTGGAGATAAGCATCTATTCAAATAAGCTTAACTGATAGAAATGGGCTGCCGTAAGGCAGCCCATCAGACTGTTGACAAACCAATTTCTCGGTTTGTCAGTATACAATAATCGAATATTTATGCAAAACAAAAGCACGAAAAAATAACCGTGCTTTTATAAATTAATATTATTAAAATTGGAATTTGTTTACTTCACATTATGTTCATAATAGCGGGTTATAAATATTTGTGTAACAACTCTTTAGGGATATGACAATAGTCATTAGGGCACCTATCTAATCTATCTTGATGCTCATCTGCACTTTTAACGTAATTCATAAGTGGAAGGACTTCCACTACAATTTTGTCCCTATCTGCTCTTTCTGTTATATAATTCCGGGCATCTTCCAAATGTCGAGGCACTTTACTATATACGCCTGTACGGTATTTTTTCCCCACATCCTTACCTTGTTTATTCACACTGTAAGGATCTATAATCTCAAAAAAATAATCCATCAGTTGAGAAACAGTTACAATTTCAGGATCAAATTCTGTTTTTACGCATTCAGTATAACCATCATACTCGCCTTCGAGAGTATTTGAATAACCATTTGCTCGTCCTGCTTGAGTATTAATAACGCCTTTTAGTGTTTTGATAAATGCTTGTACACCCCAAAGACAGCCACCTGCAAAATATATTGTTTCAACCATAGTATTCACCTGTATTCTTTCGTCAAATATAAATAATCAGTGGTTAATTCACCACGGACTAATTCTGATTTACTAATTATATCAAACTATCGGTCCAAAATATAGTAGTGCATATTTAATGGTTCAATATGCACTACTATAAGATGAAAACTGACTTTGTCTACACTCTGATGGGCTGCCGTAAGGCAGCCCATTCAGTATGTTGTTATCTGATTCAGTTATAAATAGATATCTAATATGTTCCCCGTTATCCTACCAGAATAGATGGTCCTGTATGACCACGCTGCTGGAATAGCTGGTATAACCTTTCTTGGATGCGGCTTTTACCGTATGGAAATACATGCGTTTTCCTATATTATTCATACCTTCCAGAGCATCCTTTGCCGCTTTGATCGACATCTTCTGGGATTTTGAACTGTAGTTGGCATAGTTGTTCAGCTGTTTTTCAAGAGAACCGCTTTTTGCTACGGAGAACTGTCCGGACTGATATATGACAGCCTTGATCGTATCCGGATACTTGGAGGATTTCATGCGGTTTAATACCACGTTCGCAACAGCCAGTTTACCCTCATAACTTTGTGTTCCGGATTCCGCATGCACCAGGCAGGCGAGAAGCTTTAAGTCCTCTGTTGTATAGCTGTATCCGTTGCCCTGGATAACCTGGGTTTCCTTCTTGGCGCGTTCTTCCGCCTGTATCTGAAGGAGCTTTTGTTCCTCTTCTTTGGAGACGGCGTGTTTAAAGTCCGCTTCCTGCTCCGCAAATTCTGCCATTACATAACCTTGGATATTTTCATCCTCAATATCAATGAGGAGCCATTCCCCGTCCACAGCCTTCACCGGATACTTTTCATTCTGATAGATCACCGTAAGCTTTTTTGACTCTGTTGACTTTTCCGCCCTGACATTCAGGCCATCCACATCAACGATGATATATAATGTACTGTAATTTGCTATTAATTCCTCATCAGGAAGGCCGGTCTTGACATATTCAGCTTTGACATAACCTGTTACCGTACCGGATTCCACATAATACCATTCACCCTCGGTATTTAATATTCTGCAGGCAGAATCGCGGTAAAGCTTGCCCAGGACATCCCCGTTCGTGGAAGGTTCCTTGCGAATGTTCACATAATCCTTCGCAACGGATATGCCGATATCGGCATATTTCGGCTGTACCGCAGGGGCTGTCGGGGTTACTTCCGGGGTTTCATCGGAAGCTGAAGGTGTGGAAGCATCCGTTCCGGGTTCTTCTGTCTCTGTTTCACTGTCGGATTCAATAAGTGTATCATCCCCAGCCGATAATTCTTCGGATCCGGAATCACCGGATACCTCCTCTGATGCATCGGCATCTTTGCTTGGATCATTGTCTTGATTTAAAGCTTCTTCACCCAGATTTGCTTCTGTCTCTTCTACCGGCAGGACGGGCTCCGTAGCAGGAGCCTGGAACTGGTCAATGGAGAAGGACTGTATCGGCTTTCCTATGGTGTCGGGCATGGAATCACCGGCATCCGCTGCTGTGTCACCGGAAGATATCTCGCTATCCTTGGCCGAACCGAAGGGTAACTGTATATGGAATATTGATGTCAGGCAAAATACGGTCGTAATTACAAGCATGGATAGTAAGGCTAGTTTGGCTTTTTTCATTCCTTATCTCCTTCTAACTGCTTAGTTTCTTGAACTAATCTGCTCACCCTGGATATTATAGCTTATAAAAACAGTAAAATCAACTATTTTACTCCATAGCTGGAATATGATGGTTCATAATAACATAATAAGTAAAAGATATGAAAAATATACCTGTTATTTGTAATTATTAAGAAAATGATTCATAATTATTACAAATATGATACAAACATTATAAAAACAAATGTAATTACAGTATGTCTCTGCAAGACCGATTACTTTGTATTCCTGCCAAAGCCTGTACATAATAACGGCTGTCCCTTCCTTCTGCTAAGGGACAGCCGTATCTATTTGTCTGGCATATGATTTATATTATGAATTCCTTGCATTATCCTGAATCGCCTGTCTTATTCTCTCAGCTACGAGCTCAGCGATCTCCAGGGACTTCATATCCTTATATTCCTCGTAATATAAAGGTTCCAGATAATGAATCTGGACGGTAAGCTTCTTAATGGAATTTGTATCAAAAGCCTGATACGAATCAATCAGAGCAACCGGAACGATGGGACATCTGGCATTCATGGCACTTTTAAAGGAACCGCCTTTGAATTCCAGCAGCTCATTCCCCTTGCGCGATCTGGTGCCCTCCGCGAATAACAGGAAGTTCTCGCCTTCCTTGACACGCCTCGTCATATTCATGATTACCTTCATGGATTGGCGGGTATCCTCACGGTCGATTACCTCAGCCTGCAGGAGCTGGATAATCTGCTTCAGCAGGATGGTATCCTTGACCTCTTTCTTCATAACGGTTACAAAGGGCCGTTCATGGGTCTCCAGAAAGGCCAGTGCATCAAAGAGTCCCTGATGATTGGGGAACATGATATAACCGGTCTCCTTCGGCAGATTCTCAAGCCCGTGACAATCAATCACAACCCTTCCCCTGCGGTTAACTATGGGGACAAGTTTATGAAGATATGCGTAGCGGGTCGCCGCATCATATCGATCGATATTACATAATTGAAAGATCCTGAAAAAATAAAATGGAAGAAAAATAAGGCTGCGGACAACCATCAATGCGATTCGTTTCATATATCAAGTCCTTCCCGGATTAATACAGTCTTCTTATATAGATCCTTCTTTCTGTCAGGGTAAGCTTTAAGTTCACATATCTTATTATATAAGATCATATCCCTTCAGCAGCTTCGCACGGCTGGGATGTCTTAATTTACGCAGGGCCTTTGCCTCAATCTGGCGGATGCGTTCCCTGGTAACATTGAATTCCTTCCCCACTTCCTCCAGGGTACGGCTTCTGCCGTCATTTAAGCCGAAGCGAAGGATTAACACCCTTTGCTCTCTGTCGGTCAAGGTATCAAGAAGCCTGGTGATCTGATCCTTTAAGATGGAATAGGTCGCCGCTTCCTCAGGTCCCATGACGGATTCGTCACGGATAAAATCACCCAGATGACTGTCGTCTTCTTCTCCGATGGGAGTATCCAGGGATACGGGATCAGCGGATACCTTTAAGATCTCCCGGACCTTTTCAATGGGCAGCTTCAAAGCATCGGCCAGCTCCTGGTCCGAAGGCTCCCTCCCAAGCTCCTGCAGAAGATTCCTGGATACACGGTAAGTCTTATTGATTACCTCTGACATATGTACCGGAATGCGGATGGTTCTTGACTGATCGGCGATCGATCTGGTAATTGCCTGCCGTATCCACCAGGTAGCATAGGTACTGAATTTATAACCCTTGGTATAATCGAATTTCTCAACCGCCTTAATCAGACCCAGATTGCCTTCCTGAATCAGATCAAGAAAGGACAGGCCTCTGCCCACATAGCGCTTGGCAATACTGACAACCAGTCTTAAGTTGGATTCAGCGAGCATTTGCTTCGCGGAATCATCACCCTCGATTATCTTCTTCGCAAGCTCCACTTCATCGGTCATGGTCAGCAAGGGGTAGTTGCCGATTTCCTTCAGATAAAGATGCACCGGATCATCTGACAGGGTGTAGGAGGTCTGGGTCAAGGCTTCTACCTCGGACTGGGCGTCCTCGGCTTCATCATCAAGTTCCAATAGAATCTCATCGCCCGGCTCTTCTTCGTCACCGGGACTTAATACTACAATATTATAGGCCTCCAGCCGTTCATATATTTTATCGATCTGAGTATTGTCTAGGTTTAATTCACTGATTAAAGTATTAACTTTTTCCGCATCGATAATACCCTTCTGCCGATTGGCAAACGCAATTAATTCCCGGAACTTGTCCTCTAATACATCATGATTTGTTTGATCATTCATTGTCGGTTCCTCCATCCTAGACTGGTGCTTAAAAATAGCACTGACTATTATTATAACATATAAGAACGGATAAGGGAACATAAAATGTTGCATCCGGTACATTTTCCAATGTAGAATCCCTGGTAATAATGTCATATTTGGGTATTTCGGACCAGATCAGTGATATATCTCCAGACATTTTCCGAATTCCTGCCTTATCATGTCCTTTAGAGCGGCAGGATTTAAAACCCTTGCACCGGAACCGAACTGCATAATCCACCGGACCAGTTCCTCACTAACGGCTGTATTGCGTATGAAGGTGATGCCGTTCTGTGTCTCCACGATCTCATCAGCCAATTCAGCCTCATATTCCCTCACATACTTTGCCGTCTGCCCTTCGAAGGCTATGATAACCTGTTCCACCACACTTCCCGACAGATGGATGAATTTATTGCGGACCCGTTGAAGGTAATATTCCTCAGGTACGGTAAAGGCATCCTCCAAAAGCGTGATCGCTTTAATTCTTGAGACGCGGAAATCCCGGACGCTGCCGCGCAGTTCACAGTATCCCACCACATTCAGGGCGCCGTCATTAATCAGCAGCTCATAGGGGCGGATAATCCGGATGGTATCCTCGTCTGCATCGAAGCTGCGATAGATGATACGGACCTTCTGCTTGCTGCGGATCGCAGCCTGGAGGCGGTCTTCAATCTCCGGATTGACCTCATCGCTGATATAATCATTGGTATTGATGGTTACCAGTCCCGTAAAGTGCTTTATGAACTCCCGGTTTAAATTCGTGGTATTATCCAGCAGCTTATGTATTAATTCCTGGGCCTGCCTGCCCATGGTCATATACTGGTACGGCTTTAACAGCTCCAGAAGGAAAGCCAGGGAGACCAGCTCGGGTGAAGTAAAGGTGATATCGCGAAGGCGGAATTTATCAGCGGTATAATATGTCTTTCCGTTTCGCACCTCCTCCGATATAAAACATATGCCGGATAAGCTGTCAATATCCCTGCCGATGGTCTTCTTATCCACGATTACATCCCATTTTTCCAGGGAAGCATGAATGTCGCTTATGGTATATCCGCGTTTGTTCTCTGAAAGCAGCAGCAGTATGAATATCTGCCGTTCCGTCTGTGCCATATCCTTCATATAGTATCCTCCTTACCCCTGCCATATCGTTAACAAGACATAATACCTTATATGGAATACTTTATATCCTACACTAACATAAAATGACCTGACTATCAAGCAGTCCGGTCATTTTTACAGAGACGATGCAGCCCATGTACTTACACTTAAAAGGAGACACCGGCATTCAGAATGAGATTGGCATAAGGAGAGCATTCACCGGTCCGTACAAAGGAAATGCATTGCAGGGAGCGTTTTTTAAACTCATCATGGGTAATATAGTCAACCGGATAGGAAGCTCCCAGGAGGTACTCAGTGAATATCGGATTTCTGTCCCTGCACTCTGAGGCCGCAACTGCCGATTCGATCACCAGATTGGAACCAATAAGCTTAAGAACACTGACTATGTCCGGTACATTCTGTGTGAGGGCCAGATCAATGCAGGGGATATCCCGGGGAATGGGCAGGCCTGCATCACAGATGCAGATACTCTGTGTGTGACCCAGTCTGCTGAGCAGGGAAATTAAATCGGTATTCAGTATATTGGAATGTAGCATTATGTATAAACCGCCTTTCGCAATCTAGTATATTTGGCATTATACTATTATAAATCAGTGTAATCAATGCTAAAATGTTTTAGCAACTATGTATATATTATTTTGTTAAAATCCGTTGACGTTGTGCAATATTGATGATATAAAAGAATTACAGCTAAAACGTTTTGTCAAGGAGGTGAAGATATAATGAGAGCTACCATAAAAGATATTGCGGATAAGGCGGGAGTATCAATCACCACTGTTTCATTGGTGCTGAACGGTAAGGAACTTCGGATCGCATCTTCCACCAAAAAGAAAATCATCCAGATTGCCAATGAATTAAACTACCGGCCGAACAAGCTGGCTGTGGGACTGATTACCAAGAAGACGAATACCCTTGGCTTTATCGTACCGGATATCAGCAACAGCTTCTTTGGAGAACTGGCTAAGGGAGCAGAGAATGAAGCGGCAAAATGCAGTTATAATATTATTCTGAGCAACACCAATGACAATCCGGATAAGGACCTTGAGTATATGGATATTCTCCTTGACCGGGGTGTTGACGCAGTTATCATGGTACCCTCCTCCAGCAGTGTGGGTGAGGTTTCCAAGAAATGCTACCAACTAATGGAGCAGTGCCAGAAGCCCTTCGTCCTGGTGGACCGTATTAAAATAGGAGATAAATATACCGGCATATCCATTGACCATGAGATGGGAGGATATCTGGCCACAAAGCATCTGATTGATAACGGGCATGAGAAGATAGGCTGCATCACCGGTCCTCTCGGGATGCTTAACTCCAGACTCCGTTTCCTTGGTTATAAAAAAGCACTGGAGAATTATAAGCTGCCATTCCACACAAAATATGTGGAGGAAGGCAATTACCATGTGGAAGACGGGGAAGTGCTGGCAGGGAACCTTTTCAAAAACGGAGTAACCGCCATCTTTGCTTTTAATGATCTTATGGCTTACGGAGTGTACAAAGCCGCCCTGAAGCAGGGATACCGGGTGCCGGAGGATATCTCGGTAGTCGGATTTGACGATCTGTTTTATTCGGGTATTATGGAGGTTCCGCTGACAACGGTCCGCCAGCCCTCCTATGAGATGGGAGAAGCTGCGGTGCGTAAAATTGTGGAATTATTATCGGAACCCAATGCTCCCAATGAAAGTATCCTGTATAAACCGGAGCTGATCATACGAAATTCCGTTAAAAAAATAAGGTAGGTGACCTGGATGAAGATGAAACGGAAAAAAATAAATTATACCTTATTATATATGGCGCTTTTGGGATTTATTTTCCTGCTGGTCTTTAATTACCTGCCCATGTTCGGGATTATTATAGGCTTTAAGGATATGGATTATGCCCTTAATATCAAAAGGGCGCTGGGAACCTCGGAATTTGTGGGTCTTAAGAATTTTACCGCTTTTCTCAGGGACAGGGAATTTATGGATATCATGGTCAATACCCTTGGACTGAACCTGCTCCAGCTGGTCATTACCTTCCCGGCACCGGTATTATTTGCGGTCTTACTGAACGAGATCAAGCTTCCGAGGTTTAAGAAGTCGGTACAGACGATTACCTACTTTCCGTATTTTATATCCTGGGTCGTCTTCGGCGGTATTATATTAGGGATGCTTTCCTCGGAAGGCGGAGTGATCAATCAGCTGTTATTATCCCTTCATGTGATCAAAGCTCCGGTTTCCTTTGCTTCTGATCCGGGCTATTTCTGGTGGATCGTAATTCTCAGCTCGCTGATTAAAGGCCTGGGCTGGGGTGCTATCATCTATATCGCAGCGATTGCGGGAATCGACCAATCCCTGTATGATGCCGCCCGGGTGGACGGAGCAAACCGCCTGCAGAAGAATCTGTATGTAACACTGCCCTGTATTGCCGGAACCATAGTAGTCATGCTGCTTCTGTCGGTAAGCGGATTGCTTTCCTCGAATTTTGACCAGATCTACGTACTTCAGAATCCCCTGAACCTGACCCGCAGCGAAGTGCTGGATACGTATATCTACAAAATCGGTATCTCCCAGAGGAGATATTCCTTTACAACCGCGGTGGGATTGTTTAAATCCTTTGTATCCATGACATTGCTTACTTCAGGACATCTTTTATCCAAACGGTTCCTGGGCAGAGGCTTATTTTAATAGGAAGGGGGATATGGACTTAAATGAAACTACTTAGAAAAAAAGGCTGGAATTTATTTGACTGCCTGAATATGCTCCTGATGCTTATCATCCTGATAATTTCCCTGTATCCCTTTATTTTTGTGGTTGCGGGTGCATTTAACGAAGGAACCGATTATATGCGGGGAGGAATTTATCTATTCCCCAGAAAATTTTCGCTGGATAATTTTACTATGGTTTTTCATGACAAGCGGCTGGGGATCGGGTTTTTCAATACGACTGCCAGAACAGTCATCGGTACCGTAACAGGAACCTTATTTACCGCAGTCGTGGCTTACGGCATGTCAAGGAAGGACCTTCCCTGCAGGAATCTGTTCTATTGGCTCAGCATATTTACCATGTTTTTCGGTGGCGGCTTAATTCCCTATTACCTGGTCTTAAAATCCCTGAATTTAATAAACAGCTTCTGGGTATATATCATTCCTCAGCTATATTCGGTCTTTAACATGATCATATTCGTGAACTTCTTTAAGGAGATACCGGAGGAAATTCATGAAGCGGGGCTTATTGACGGGGCGAAGGAATTCCAGATATTTTACAGGCTGTATCTGCCCCTGTCCGTGCCCGTAATCACAACCATTGCCATGTGGACCGGGGTGGGACATTGGAATTCCTTTTTTGACTCCATGGTATTTACCTCGGATGCGAACCTGCAGACACTGCAGCTGTTCCTGGTAAAGCTGATCAAGGAAGCCTCCATGGCGCAGGGTGAGGCTGCTACCAAGGTTCCGTCACAGGTGCTCAGGACGACCAGTATCGCCACTATACGATATGCGGCGATCGTGATCAGTTCCGTACCGGTATTCATCATCTACCCATTAATACAGAAGCACCTGGCAAAAGGGGTCATCCTGGGAGCAGTGAAGGGGTAACCCGTGGCACTTATTTTTATACCCATATGCTAAAACCTTTTAGCATTAAGTATACATTTCATTAAGGAGGAAAAACGATGAAAAAAATTAAGAAGGTATTATGTTGCGTATTGGCGGTTATGGTTCTCTTATCCATGTTCTCCGGTTGTTCATCCGGGACGGAAAAGGATGATACAAAGGAAGGCAGCGGCAATCAGACATCCGAGGAAGGCACCGGGGGTACGGGTAATCAGGCTTCCGGTAAGCAGGAGGAGATTATTACAGTTGACTGGTATGTGGATCTTCCCTGGTGGACCTGGAACGGTACCGGTTTTGGCGAAGACCTGACCTCACAGATCATACTGGAGAAGACCGGTGTTAAGATTAATTTTATCGTACCGGCCAGTGAGGGAGGAGAACAGCTGACCTCCATGATCGCTTCCGATTCCCTGCCCGATATCATTACCGTAGAGGGCTGGTGGTCCAGCAGGGCAAGAATGCTGACCTACCAGATGGCTTCCGAGGGCTATATCTGGGCTTACAATGACCTCATGGACCAATATGCTCCGGAGATGAAGGACGTTCTCCGGCAGGATGTGTTCGACTGGTTCGCAGAGGCTGACGGCAAGACCTATCTGTTACCGAACTATGCATATTCCAAGGAAGATTTAGAAGAAGGCGAGCAATTGATTCCCAACGGTGCCATAACAATCCGCCAGGATCTGTATGAAGCAATCGGATCACCGGATATGTCGACCCCGGAAGGCTTCCTGGCAGCCTGCGAAAAGATTAAAAATGAAGTAAAGACCTATAACGGACAGGAAATTATCCCGATACAGTTATATGAAGGCGTAGGAAACTCCATCCTGTGGCTGGCACAGTACTTTGCCACACCGTACGAGGATGAGAACGGTAATTATGTATACGATTTTACACAGGAGAATTATAAAGAAGCATTGAAGTTCCTGAATACGGCATACCAAAAAGGTTTGATCTCCGATTCCAATTTCTCCGATACCAGAGATCTTGTGAATGAGAAGATTGCCAGCGGCAGGGTATTCGCCATGATTACGGCGCCCCAGGATTTTGTTCCCCAGCTGCAGTCGCTCTATGATCTGGACAGCAAAGCGGTATATAAGCCGGCGGTACTGCGCAACAGCAAGGGAGAGGATCCCGTTCTTCAGGACATCCGCGGTTTTGGCTGGCTTACAACGGCAGTGTCAAAGGATACAAACTATCCGGAGCAGATTGCAAAATTATTCACCTATCTGCTCAGTGATGAAGGGCAGATCGCCATGTGCTTCGGCAAGGAGGGTGTGACCTTTAATTATAACGCGGACGGTACCATCAGCTTTACGGAGGAATATATCGCGGCCATGGCGAATAACGATACTAAGAAATATGCTCTTTCCGCCATGAATCTCCTGGATAACTATGCTTTCCGGCGGAAGTTCGAGGTGCCTCCCACGGACCCGAAGCAGCTTGCCACCCTGGATACCGTGATGAAGCAGCCTCTGGCGCAGTACTCCTATGATTATTCGGCGGCGGGCTTCAAGTTTGACCCGCAGGATCCCAGAAAGGAAGCCATGAACGAACTGGGAGTGCAGGTTACGGCCTACCGGACCACAGCGGTTGCGGAATTGGTAACTGCTAAGGATGAAGCTGCCTTTGAGTCAAGATATCAGGAAGCGGTGGATGATCTAAACGGAATGGGAATACAGGAGCTCATCGCATATAATAACGACGGCTTCCAGGCAGCGAAGGAAGCGCTTGGCATTGAACGCAGCTGGGCGCCGTTCATCAAATAACATTAACCGGAATTTGGAGGTATAAGGGAGATGAAAATATTGAATTTTGGCTCACTTAACATCGACCATGTATATGAAGTACCATATTTTCTGCATCCCGGAGAGACACTATCCTCCACAAAGTACAGCAGTTATCCGGGCGGAAAGGGACTGAACCAGTCCATAGCCATGGCAAAAGCAGGTTCCCGGGTCTATCATGCAGGAAAAACCGGACCGGATTCTGAGATATTGATCCGTGCATTGCAGGAAAGCGGTGTTGACACCACTTTCCTGGATACTACCGGCCGTGTGACCGGCCATGCGATTATACAGGTGGCTCCATCGGGTGAGAACTGCATTCTTCTGCACGGCGGCAGTAACCGGGAGATATCCAGGGAGCATATTGACAGGGTATTCACGTTCCTGCAGGCTGACGACATCCTGGTATTGCAGAATGAGATCAATAATCTGCAATACATAGTAAGTCAGGCAAAAGAGAAGCATATTCCTGTGGCGTTTAACCCGTCGCCCATCGACGATGATCTTAAAAATATGGATTTGTCAGGAATCACCTGGCTGATTATGAATGAAATCGAGGGTGCTGAGCTTAGCGGAAGCAGCGATCCGGAAATTATGACAAAAAGACTGCTGGAGCAATACCCTGATATGAAAATCATACTTACCCTGGGAAACCAGGGGGCAATCTATGAGGATCGCCTGCTGCGGCTTAAGCAGCCTGTCTTTCACGCTGAGGTAAAGGATACGACAGCAGCAGGCGATACCTTTACCGGCTATTTTATAAGCGGGATCGCATCAGGTCGGAGTATAAAAGAAGCTATGGAGATTGCATCAAGAGCGGCTGCCATAACCGTATCAAGGGCGGGTGCGAGCAGTTCCATCCCAGCCAGAGAGGAGATAGTGCCGGAACTGGGAAATAATAGTCCTGCGATGGAAAACCTATATGGAGGAACGGAGAAACATGGATAATGATAGAATAATCAGAAAACTGAATAAGCCGGCCGGCAAAGTTGACGTGGTAATTGATACGGATACCTATAACGAAATTGATGACCAGTTTGCATTATCTTATCTGATCAGGTCAGAGGAAAAGCTGAATTTAAAAGCAATCTATGCAGCTCCTTTTTATAACGAGAGATCCTCCGGACCGGAAGACGGTATGGAGAAAAGCTATGATGAAATTATGCGCATTCTCAAGGTTATGGGCAGAGAAGACTATCAGGCAGTTACTTACAAGGGATCCCCGGCCTATCTCCCAAGCGAAACGGAAGCGGTGGATTCTCCGGCAGCAAGAAATCTTATTAATCTGGCTATGGAACGTGAGGAGGAAAATCCTCTGTATGTCATAGCCATAGGAGCTATAACCAATGTTGCTTCCGCTATCCTGACGGAACCCGGGATCATTGATAAGATCGTACTTATCTGGCTGGGAGGAAATGCCCATCACTGGCCGGATAATAAAGAATTCAATCTGTATCAGGACGTAGCTGCCGCAAGGATCATCTTTGGCTGCGGGGTTCCCCTGGTACAGCTCCCCTGTGCGGGCGTGGTATCGGAATTCAAGACCACAGGTCCTGAGCTGGAATACTGGCTCAGGGGCAGGAATGAGCTTTGCGATTATCTGATTGACGCAGCCGTCAGGGAAGGACGGACCATGGGTGTCAGCTGCTGGAGCCGGGTCATCTGGGATGTTACGGCAGTGGCATGGCTTTTGGACGGTGATTTTATGTATGACCGTCTGGCACACAGCCCGATCCCGGAATATGATGACAGATATGCCTTTGACGGCAGAAGGCATATGATACGGTATGTCTTTGCCATTAACAGAGATAAGCTGTTCGAGCATCTATTCAAAACATTGGCGAAGGAATGAAGCATAAGGCGGAGTAAAGGATAAGGAGACTGAGAAGCTGTGTTAAGACAGGAACTGGAGCTTGGATATTTTAAATGGATTCACAGGCCGGGGCAGGATCTTGGAGTGTTTGATAACGCTTCCGATTATGACAACTGCAGACAAAGGGTTCATTGCAACTGTACCCATGGCAGCATAGCGCCGGAGCTGGTATATAACGAAAATACAAAAGCATATGAGCTGGATAAAAGCAGAACGGCGGAATTACTGACAGAGTTCAACAGCATGGAAAATGGGAGAAGACATACCATCATGACCGGAGCGGATCATAATAATGTATATTTTCCGAACTTCATCCGCTATAAGACAACACTTCCGGAATGTCTGATGCAGAAGGCGGGCGGAAGCTATCTGGAACTGAAGGATGAGCTGATCTGCGGGGGAGAAGGTATCCCCATGCCGGCCATAGACGACCCTACCCTGATTGCATTGTACGGCGAGGCTTTGTCGGAGCAGGCAAAACTGCTGAAGGACAGCCAGTATGTAGCTGCTTATCTGCTTGGATTTGAAGAGCTGTATCCGGAATATTTCAACCTGGGACACGGGGATTTCCGCCCTGCTTCCTGGAAGCATTTTATAAAGTGGTGTGAGACAAAGGGGATAGCGGCCCCCGCATCAAAGGAAGAAGCTGCTTCCGATGAAATCACACCGGACTGGATGAAGTGGTACCGATTCCGGGAGCAGGCCATGGCAGACCGGTGTGTGAATTACTACCGGGCGATTCTGAAGGAAGACGGCAGCCATCTGATTTACTATCCTACCCATGGCTCAACATTAAGCGATACCAGGCGTGCCCAGCTGGGCCAGCAGCCGTCCGCGCTGGCATGCTCCTGTGACGGTATGGAGATGGGCCATATTCTTATCGGGAACGACAGAGAACGGCGGAATGTGATCATGACCAGCCATTATACCTCCTTTGGGGCACCGGTTATTGTGCCGAGACTTGGGAACAAGCATCCGGATTTAAGCTCCATCGGCGGAGGACGCTCCTTCACCCGGGAGACGCTTCGCAGATTCGTATATGAATGCATCGGACTCGGCATAGATAAGATATTCCCGATACATTGGAGCAGCCGGCTCCATGACGGGGAATGGTTCATTAAGGATACGGAAGCGGAGGCTGCCTGCCGGGAGGTCTTCGATGAAATTACAGAGGCCTCGCCATACCTCTGCGGAATGGGAAGGCTGCAGCCGCAGGTGGGTATTCTTGCCTGTGACGCAACCTGGATCAAGAACTGGAATCCCCGCTGGACCGGGCTTATGCAGGATGCGTACACTAACCACTGCGCCATGACGATCATATCCGATGCCATTGTTAATAAACAGCTGGCCGGGAAGATACCGCTTCTCATTCTGGCGGAGGATTACCGGATCGCTGAAAACACAGTAAAGGAACTGATGGAATATGCAAAAGCCGGAGGGAAGGTAATCATCTGGGGACGCTTCGGAGAACAGACGGAGGACCTTGCCCCCTTGCCGGAGGAATTGCGCAGCAGATTATTGGGACATCCCAATGTATATTATGACAGGACACCTGCCGAACCGGAGACAAGAATCCTGAGGGAATTGTTCCTTGCAGGCCCCGATTGCGGGATCGCAGGCCCCAGGTTTGAATTCACTCCGATTTCCTTCCGTGCTTTGGAGCAGACCATAAAAAGGCATGCACCGGAGTGCATCCTGAAGCCTGCCATACTTCGTTCCGAAGAAGATCTAAGGGAGGTCAATGTCTATACCCTGACGGATCGTTCCAGCCTTGTCTATGTATTTATTAATAACGGTCCAAAATCCGTGAGCTTTCATTTCTCTCCGGATCCCGGATTGATCAAAGAGTATTTTTTACTGGATATTGTAACAGAGCAGCAGCTTCAGGGCAATATCACCCTGGAAGCCAATGCCACCAGGATGGTATGGGTATATACCGGGGCTTCCGAACACCATACGGAACAAAGGGTGCTCCGGGCGGAGAAGGTGTATGAGGCATGGCTTAAGCTGGGTGCCGATGTATCCGCACTCCGCCATAATTATGCGCATATCCAGACCGGCCCGTATATGTATAAAAGATATGCTCTGGCGGATGCCCTCCTGCAGTCCCTGGCAATAAAGGCAGAGTGCGCCGTAACAGAAGACGGTTTGCAGCTGCATGCCAGGGTTTATGACAGCACTCTTAAATCCGTACCGGGAATTAAAGTGACCTTCCGCATTACTCCGGGAACCTTTCACCGATATGAATGTGCGGAGCAGGAAGGGGAATATACCTGCCGTATCCCCGCTGATGAACTGCCGGCTTATTATGATGTTCAATTACAAAGATACCTGCCTGTCAAGGGCCGGGTCCGTATCATAATCAGTGCCGAAGGTAAGGACAGGCAGGGCGGCTGTGTGATGAATACGGAGTTATGATGAGATAATATATAATGAAACAAAGATGTATTAAGGGATTTAACGGAGCAGGAGCAGGTTATACAGGCATAATTCATATGCTGAATTCGATATGCAATCAGGTGCATGAAGATAAGCTGAGGTCTATACGGTATAATTTGTCCGCAGGCTGTAAATCTGAAATTCTGATAATATTTTTATACTGAGATGACAAAAAACACCCTTATAAAATAAAAACAGAATTTCTTCACAGCCTGTTCATGGTATTTTTTACGGATGCCTGAATATGCAGGTAAGAATTCAATAATATTGCATAGGAATTCAGCAAACTTGCAGGATCAGGAGGAATGGAGGTTTGTTAATGAAACAGTTAAAAAAAGTATTTGTTTTTTTATTATGTACCATATGTCTGCTGACAACGTCCAAAAGCGTATATGCATACTCTGCATGGCTTGAATGGACGGAAGGCGGGAACTACTATAATTATTGTCCCTCCTATATCGCCGCCTCGGATACGGAACGGTTTATCTACTACTGCAAAAACCAGAATGCCGGGGAAATCGTGGATTATATCTACATGCGAAGGATAACAGGCAGCGGCAGCAATTGGACCTGGGGTCCCGCTTCCGTTGCGCTCACTCCAAGCTCCGGCGGCTGGGACAGTGTTCATGTATGCGATCCGGATGTTAAGAAGGGCAGTTTTAATTATAATAATCACACCTACAGTTATGTTATGTTCTATCTGGGGTGCGACAGGACGGATAACAATCATAATCAGATCGGTGTTGCTTTCTCTGACAGCCTTAACGGACCCTGGGTCAAATGGTCGGGTAATCCCCTGATCACATTCTCCTCCACAAGCCACTGGGGTGTCGGACAACCCAGCGCTACCTGCGTGGACGGACAGGGAAGATTACTGCTCTTTTACTCCCGCGGGGACCAGAACGGGACCAGGATAGTCCGAAGAGATATCAATATTGCCAATATGAGCTCACCTTCCATAGGAGCCGAGGTTACGGTACCGACGGGCGGCTTGACGGAGGCCGACGGTTCCCCGGTGATATTACATAATGGTGCATTTGCATACGACGGAGGGACGGACCGCTTCTATCTGGTAAGACCGAGGCATCCCTTTGAAGCCTCAAGCCCTGACTATATATCAACGGATTTACAGGTTGCCTATACCCCGGCATCCACTATCTGGAACGGAACAGGCACCTGGACGGTGGAAGGCCATGTCACACCGGCACAATCCGGCAAAGCAAGAAACCATAATGCATGTCTGTTAACCGACGTATGGGGTAACTTAAAGGGCGGAGCAAATTACTATCAGGTTAATTTCACAGGCTCGGATACGGGAGCATTCCCGGCAAATCTTTGGACTTACCGGATCTATGGAATTGGAAAGGATGCCCTGGCAGGTCCGTGATCTGTACCTTATTACCATTTGTATTGTGCCGGGAAAGCCTGTCTTTCGAAGCTGTATTTTAAATTACTATGCAGCAGGTATGCTATGTTAAATAATTGCTATACGGTTATATAATGAAGGAATTATTCAAAAGCGGGATTGCAGCTATGTTTTAGTAATCCCGCTTTTCGCAGTTTATAATAATGAATGGATGTTCTATGGTAAAATTGAAGGAATTGAGGATATTGTCAGTTTAGAAGGGAAGAGTGCTGACGGATTGAGTCAGCATCTTATGAAACGGTCGATTATTATCCGGAGTTATGCGGGAAGAATAAAAAGGTCTTGACAATTCCCGCAGTAGATTATATAATCATCTAGCGTGCAAATTTCTGCATGCTATGTATTTTTTATGCGCTTTTTGCTGATGCTTATAAAGTATCAAAAAAGCCATAATCAACCACAGAAAATTGGGTAATATAATGCAAATCAGGCGAAATATCACCTGAAGGGCAAAATGTGAAGAAAACAGTCTTCACAATGCGGGGAAAACGTCTTCGCATGACAAATAATATTCAGGAGGTGAAAAATTAATGCCCACATTTAACCAGTTAGTAAGAAAAGGTAGACAGACAATGGAGAAGAAATCCACAGCTCCTGCTTTACAGAAAGGTTTTAACTCCTTAAGCAAGAGAGCTACTGACGTATCTGCTCCTCAGAAGAGAGGCGTGTGTACGGCGGTTAGAACAGCAACTCCCAAGAAGCCTAATTCAGCGCTTCGTAAGATTGCCAGAGTTCGTTTGTCCAACGGAATCGAAGTAACAAGCTATATCCCCGGTGAAGGACACAACCTTCAGGAGCATAGCGTGGTTCTGATCAGAGGTGGAC
>JAFADH010000356.1 GCA_023424995.1 Bacillota bacterium
AAAAAAGGGATCTTAGCTCAGCTGGGAGAGCATCTGCCTTACAAGCAGAGGGTCATAGGTTCGAGCCCTATAGGTCCCATTTTTCATGGCGAAGTAGCTCAGTTGGCGAGAGCATGCGGTTCATACCCGCAGTGTCGGCGGTTCAAATCCGTCCTTCGCTACTTAATATTAGGGAGTTGTGGATCACAACTCCCTTTTTGTGACCCCAGTTTTAGCTTGACCATCCGTTCATCTGCATTTACAATGGATATGGCAGAGAATTATAAGCAGGCAGTGCAGGCTTCAGATACAGTGACTTAAGTATAGACGATAAAGAAAGGTATGGTGAGTAATATTATGAGAATCGGTTCAGGTTATGATGTTCATAGATTGGCGGAAAACCGGGAGCTTATCTTAGGAGGATTAACAATCCCTTATGAGAAAGGTCTGCTGGGACATTCCGATGCGGACGTCCTTGTGCATGCAGTTATGGATGCCCTGTTGGGAGCAGCCGCACTTGGGGATATCGGAAGGCATTTCCCGGATACGGACGGTGCTTATAAGGGAATCTCCAGCATAGAATTGTTAAAAAGAGTAAAGAACCTACTGGAGGAGCATTTATATATTATAGAGAATATCGATACTACAATTATTGCACAGAAACCGAAGCTGGCACCGTATATTCCCGGGATGGTGAAGAATATTGCAGAAGCCTTGGAGATCACGGAGGACCGGGTCAATGTTAAGGCAACAACGGAGGAAGGGCTCGGATTTACCGGAGAAGGGCTGGGAATAGCGGCCAATGCGGTATGCTTAATTGAAAGCATGATGAATTATCAATATGATGTAACACCGAAAGCACGCACCGCAGCAGGGTGCAGCGGCTGCGGGGGGTGCCCGAAGAGAGAAACAATATAACATACTTAAATTATATGAATAGTATGAATTGTTTGAAAATTTTAATGAAAAGTTATTATTGACAAAATATTTATTCTTGCATACAATATGCAGTATAACATCAAGAAAAGCAATGAACGGAAAAGTAGCTCATAATGTAGTATCAGAGATGGAATGTCACCGGCTGAAAGCATTCTTTACGAAACTATGAGTGAAGTGCATCCGGGAGCTGGTTCGGTGAGGCTGAATGCTTAGCCGGGCCCGGTAACAGCCGTTATCTGTCTTAAGATGCATGCCGATACAGCGTCAGAGGATGTCCCTTTCCCTGGGTCATAATTGGTTCTGCGGCATGCGAATAGAGTGGAACCGCGACTATCACCGCCTCTATCTGTCAGAGGCGGTGTTTTTTATACTCAAAAATAAGCAGACAGGTGAGAGTCGAAGGCAATACTCTGCAGTATGATATCAACGAGCAAGGAGGTAGTTATTATGGGCATGATTAAATATATCAAGGAAGAAATGCAGATCATAAAGGAACGGGATCCTGCAATTAAAACACCGATCGAGGTTTTTTTATATCCCAGCTTTAAGGCAATTATCCGTTACCGTATCGCTCATTGGTTATATGTAAGAAAACGTTATTTCCTGGCCAGATGGTATTCCCAGAGAACCGTAAGGAAAACAGGAATTGAGATACATCCGGGTGCGATCATAGGAAGGGGACTGTTCATCGATCATGGCCATGGAGTAGTAATCGGTGAGACGGCAATTGTCGGTGACAATGTTACTCTCTATCAGGGCGTGACTCTCGGCGGTACGGGCAAGGAACAGGGGAAACGGCATCCGACCATCGGCAATAATGTGATGATTAGTGCCGGTGCGAAAGTATTAGGTTCTTTTACCATCGGAGAGAATACAAAGATCGGAGCAGGCTCCGTCGTATTGCAGGAGATACCTCCCAACTCCACGGTAGTCGGTGTTCCCGGCAGGGTCGTCAAGCAGAATAATGTTAAAATGCCCCGGGAAGAATTAGATCAGATACATTTCCCCGATCCGTTAACGAGGGATCTTGAAAATCTTAAGAATGAAAATGCCGGCTTAAGGACAGAACTGAAAAAATTATATGAAGCTCTTGAAGAAATAAAGAAAGTACAGAATAGCAACAAAAAAGAAGCTGTTTAATATGGAGGAAGAAGATGAAGATCTACAATACCTTAACTCAGAAAAAAGATGAATTTGTTCCTTTGGAGGAAGGCAAGGTCCGAATGTATGTCTGCGGGCCTACCGTGTATAATTATATCCATATAGGGAATGCCAGGCCTGTAATAGTCTTTGACACCTTCCGCAGATATCTGGAATATCGCGGATACCAGGTTAATTTTGTATCCAACTTCACGGATGTGGATGACAAGATTATAAAGAAAGCCAATGACGAGGGTGTCAGTCCCACGGAGATCTCGGAGCGTTATATCCGGGAATATCAGACGGATGCCGCCGCCTTGAATGTCCGGGAAGCTACCTGCCATCCAAAGGCTACGGAGGAAATCGAAGGCATGATTCAGATGATCGGTGATCTGATTGATAAAGGCTATGCCTATGAGAAAAACGGTACTGTATACTTCAGAACCAGAAGCTTCCGTGATTATGGAAAGCTGTCCAAGAAGAAAATCGACGATCTGGAAGCGGGAGCCCGGATTGCCGTCAATGACGAGAAGGACGATCCCATGGACTTTGTACTCTGGAAGCCGAAGAAGGAAGGAGAACCCTTCTGGCCTTCTCCCTGGAGCGACGGACGTCCCGGCTGGCATATTGAATGTTCCGTCATGAGCCGCAAATACCTGGGTGAACAGATCGATATCCATGCAGGCGGAGAAGACCTTATATTCCCTCATCATGAGAATGAAATTGCCCAGAGTGAGGCAGCCAACGGGAAAGAATTTGCCCGTTATTGGATGCACAATGCATTTATTAATATTGATAATAAGAAAATGTCCAAATCGGAAGGGAATTTCTTTACACTCCGGGAGATACTTGCCGAATATGATCCTCAGGTAGTGCGTTTCTTCATGCTGAATTCCCATTACCGCAGCCAGCTGAACTTCAGCAGGGAGCTGATGGAAGCGGCGAAGAGCTCCCTGACCCGGATCCTCACCTGCGCCGGACAATTGGAACATCTGTTGGGAAGCGGAGCCCTAAAGAGGGAAGTCCTGTCCGCGGATGAACAGCCGGTACTCACGCAGGCGGAGGCTTTGAATGCCAAATTCATCGATGCCATGGAGGATGATTTTAATACGGCGGATGCGATCGCCGCGCTCTTTGAGCTGGTTAAGCTGGCGAATACCGGCTGCAGTTCGGACAGCAGCATCCAACTGGTGGGGAAGATGAAGGAAAAGCTTGAGAAGCTCTGTGATATTCTCGGTATCGCAGTAACAAAAGAGGAAGAGCTCTTAGATGCCGATATCGAGAGGCTGATCGAGGAGAGGCAGGCAGCGAGAAAGAACAAGGATTTTGCACGCTCCGATGAGATAAGGAATCTTCTCCTGGAGAAAGGTATTATCTTAGAGGATACCAGAGAGGGCGTCAGATGGAAGAGGAGTTAAACCATAGTCAGGAAAAAGAAGAGTTAATGAAGCTTCGGGGAGGAATAGCGCTTAACCGTTATATTATGGATGCATTCCATCTGCCGGACACGGATATCAAGACATACTCACCCTTGACCCTGGCATTCATCGGGGATTCCATCTATGACCTGATTATCCGCACCATGGTGGTAGAGAGCGGGAACGCTCCTGTGAATAAGCTGCATCACCGGGCTTCCAGGCTGGTACAGGCCTCGGCACAGGCAGACCTGTATCACAGGATCAAGGACGGACTGACGGAGGAGGAGCTGGCTGTCTTTAAAAGAGGCCGCAATGCAAAATCCCATACCTCCGCTAAGAATGCCGGTGTTTTGGAATACCGTACGGCAACAGGATTGGAAGCTTTATTCGGATATCTCTACCTGACCGACCGGCTGGACCGGCTGATGGAATTGCTTCAGTCGGGGATCTCAACGAACGGAGAAAAGAATTAAGCAGTATGGAAGTTAATATTGTATATGGCAATATACGTAAATGAATGGTACAATAGGGCTGAGCCATCCGTAATCGAAGGATTACCGGATGAGCTGCGGCCTTTTATATTATTCAAGTGATATTCTGTTTTCAGAAATTGATATCCTTTTATTGATAATTACGGAACTATTATAAATTCCATAGCGTCTAATAATCAGATATAGTATAAGAGGAGTCCGATTCATGGACGGGAGGAGGAAACATGAAACAAAGAAAGAGATTAAGCTATATCAGTTTTATGCTGATGCTGGCATTTGCTCTTACAGCCTGCAGTGCTGCCAAGAGCGATCGGTCAGGTATGGAGAACAGTGCCGGCTCCAGTGATGCTGTTGCTCCGCAGGAAGCAGGTATGAGTGAGGATCAGAAGGAAGCACCGGAAAGTGATTTCACGGATTCTGACGGATTAAGCTCCGCCGCGGGATTATCCACTGAGGTATCTGCCGTGGAGACCCAGGATAAAATCATACGTACCTTTTATCTGGATGTGGAGACCCAGGAATTTGACAGTCTGATTAACCGGATCAAATCCGAGATCGGACGTCTGGAGGGGTATGTGGAGAGCTCCGACATCAGCGGCAGAGGCTATAACAGCCGCCGCAGTACCCGTTACGGTTCCATCGTTGCCAGGATTCCAAGCAGCAAGGTGAACGACTTTGTGGATACGGTGAATGATAATGCCAATGTAGTGAGCCAGAAGGAGTCCTCGGAGAATGTATCCCTGCAATATATCGATGCAAAGAGTAAGGTTGAGACACTTAAGCTGGAGCAGGAGAGATTATTTGCTATTCTTGAGAAGGAAGTCTCCATGGAGAATATTATCTCCCTGGAAAGCCGCCTGAGCGACATCCGCTATGAACTGCAGAACTATGAATCCAAGTTAAGATATTATGATAACAAGGTCGCTTACAGTACGGTGACCATGAGCATCCAGGAGGTGGAGAAGCTTACTCCGGTGGAAGAAGAGAAGCCTACGGTGGCTACCAGAATCAGTAATGGCTTCAGCGATACCGTATATAACCTGAGTGAAGGGGTCAAGGATTTTGTGGTATGGTTTATTGTTAATCTGCCGTACCTGATTATCTGGGCAGTTATCATAGCAGCCATTGTAATAGCCGTAAGGCGGATCTATAAGAGGCGCAGAGGGAAGCTGGAGAGAATTCTTACACCGCCCGTGCAGGATACGGCTTCCGGTGAGAAGAAGGATTCCTAGAACCCGTAATTATATGACAACCATGGAATAGGAAAATAGAAGAAAAAGGTTATGCCGTGCACTATTTAAAATAATAGCGGTTGGCATAACCTTTCTTTCGTACAAAAAGGTTTTGTGATATAATAAAAGCGGAGTGAGCATGATCAAGCCTGCTTGAATCATGCGATCGGAGCTGGAGATCATGAACATGTCCTTTGTTCATGATATAATATGTACAGTTATAATACCGATGCCGAATAAAATAAGTGCGCATCACCGGCAGGTTGTGCCGATACATATGAGCTTGCGGCTATGGTATAATGTCGGCAGACATTATACCGCGCCGAGCAAAGCGAGTGCACATCATGGCACGAAGTGCCAATACCATATGAGCCTGCGAATATGGTATAATGAAAAACTGCCGGACATAAACGGCTGTTATACAGGCAGAATATAGGAGGGAGAGGGTGATTTCTGTGGATAAGGTTATATTTCATGTGGATGTTAATTCAGCATATCTTAGCTGGGAAGCAGTTCACCGGCTGCAGACGGGAGAGACCCTTGACCTGCGGGAGATTCCCTCAGCCGTCGCGGGGGACAGGAATAAGCGCCATGGGGTAATCCTTGCCAAATCCATCCCTGCGAAGAAATACGGTATTCGGACCGGAGAACCTTTAGTAGACGCCTTAAAGAAATGTCCCGATCTGACCCTGGTTCCTCCCCGCCATTCCATGTATGAGGAATATTCCGCCGAATTTGTCAGAATATTGAACGATTTCACGCCCTGCGTGGAGCAAAGCTCCATTGATGAAGCCTATTGTGATATGACCGGAATGCAGGCGTTATTCGGACCGCCTGTAAAAGCGGCCCATATGCTGAAGGACCGGATTAAAAATGAACTGGGCTTCACTGTGAACATAGGGATCTCCTCGAATAAATTACTGGCCAAGATGGCATCGGATTTTAAAAAACCGGATCTGGTCCATACTCTTTTTCCCGATGAAATAAAGGATAAGATGTGGGTTCTTCCGGTAGGGGAATTATTCTTCGTTGGAAAATCTACGGTAAAGACCCTGAATACGCTGGGGATCTATACCATCGGAGATTTGGCAAAAACGGATATCAATATCCTTAGGGCTCACTTGAAAAAACATGGAGAAGTTATTCATAGCTTTGCCAACGGAACAGATGCCTCTGTGATATCCCATGAGGAGGTTAAGAATAAGGGCTACGGCAATTCCACCACCATCTCCTTTGATGTGGAGGATGAATCCACGGCTAAGATGATTCTCCTGTCTTTGGCTGAGAATGTAGGGGCAAGGCTTCGAAAGGATGAGATGGCAGCGAATGTGGTCTCCGTAGGAGTTGTAGATACGGATTTTCACCACAGCTCCCATCAGACCACCTTGCTCAGTCCGACCAATAGTGGGGATATACTTCATAAGACGGCCTGCCGCCTGTTCGATGAGCTATGGGACGGATCACCAATCCGGCTTCTGGGAATACAGACCAGCAAGGTGGTACCGGAAACTGCAGAGAGGCAGATGAACCTGTTCAGCTCTGCGGCGGATGAGAAGAGAGAAAAGCTGGATAAGGCGATTGACAGGATAAGAGACCGATATGGAAGCAGTGCCGTCCGGCGGGCCAGCCTTGTTCAAACGGATGAGCCGGCAAGAAAGGGTCATAAGAATGGAATGATAATGTAAAAGAAACATTTGCAATAAGAAGTAAGAATGCAGTCGATTATTCACACCCGGTTTAGATGGAAAACATTGTAAAACAATGCTATGATGTTTATGGATCCATTAATATGCAGATCAGAGCCTGTTGATCAGCCGGCAAACCCCTTTCCGGGGCAGATCTGCTTATCATGGATATCATAATCTGACTGAGGAGACAAGAATATGCTGCAGCTGCTATATTATCTATGTGCGGTTCTGATGCTGTTTCTTCCGAAAGATAATGCCCTGTCAGGTGAAACTGCCGGTTATGCGGGGACAAGCATAATCAGCGGGCTTGAGGAGATCATGACTCCCATGGAGGCACTTGATTTGGTGAAAGAACTTTACGCAGATAATTATGAGAAGGTAATAATTGAGGATTCTGAAGATAACAGTTATTATTACAAATTACCGGAGGCCGGCTATTATCTGGAATACGAAGGTTCCGGTGAGACAGAGCAGTCTTATCTGATCCGTCTGTATGAATTTGTTGAAGATGACCCGGAGCTTGGAATCGGACATACGGTTACCTATGGCTGGTATACAGTGGACAGAATAACGGGAGCTGTTATCGATAAGATCGAATATTAGCGCTGTATTATTCTGAGAACTCCCGCTTCCTTTATCCTTTGTATGGTACGGTTATTTATCGGATGCTGCATTTTATAGCACGATTTTCGTCCATTTGCCGCTGGAAAAACGGGTATAGTTAAAGATCAAGCGGAAGAACTGGTCTACCAGCAAGCCGATCCAGGCGCCGTATACTCCCAGGCCCAGGGGAAAGCATAATACCCAGGTAAGCAGCGGACGGACTATTGCGACGCTGACAAGTGAAACCACAGCTACATAAGCAGTATCACCGGCTCCTCTCAGACACCCGGAGCTTACAACCTGTGAAGTCTGCATATGGGTTCCGAGAGCAGCAAGAATCATGATATTGGCTCCAAGGGCTATAATAACAGCTTCATCCGTGAACAGGGATACAAGAAAGCTTCGTCCGAAGATGAACACCAGAAAAACAAAGCTGGAGATGATAAAGGAAAGACGCTGACCGGTTTTACCATATATAATGGATAAATCCGGTCTTTTTGCACCTATATTCTGCCCTACAAGTGCGGAAGCTGCGATGGATAAGCCATCACCAAAACAGAAGGAAAGGGATAGTATATTCATACAGATTAGGTGTGTGGCATAAGCATTCGTTCCCAGTCTTGCCACGATAGCGGCATAAGCAAGGAAACCGATTCTTAAGAAAACCTGCTCCAGGGCAGCGCTGCCGCTGACCTTTACAATCGGTCCTGTAATATCCTTATGTAATGACCAGTTGACTTTTTGGAAGAAGCTAAGATATCCTCCCTTGCGGAATAATGTATTAAGGGATATGAGAAATGCAACCGTGGCTCCCAGAGTCGTTGCAATTGCGGCTCCTTTTACCTCTAATCTTGGGAAGAAGGCAATACCATTGATTAACAGGAAATTAAAGATAATATTTACAATATTGCTAATAATATTGGTGGTCATGGAAATTTTTGTTTTGCCGCATCCGCGGTGTGCTGCATTGATGGTAAGGTTCAACGACAGAAAGGGAATTCCGAGCATAATAACCCTGAAATAAGTGACTGCATCCTTCAGATAAGATTCATCTGCGCCGGCTATCCGCATAATAGGGTCGGCAAATAGATATCCCAGACAGGCCATAAGCAGAGAAAATACGGTACTGTATATAACACCGGCTCGAAGCACACGGTTGGCGCCCTTTTGGTCCTCTTGTCCCTTACGTCTTGCGGTAACGGCTGTGATTCCCACATTAAGTGAAAAAATTATGGCCAGGAGAATGAACTTGGGCTGATTGGTAATGCCGACAGCCGCGATAGCATCGGAGCCCAATGTCCCTACCATGATTGTATCCACCGAACCGATCATGGCTACCAGAAGAGCTTCCAGTGCGGATGGCCAGGCGATATGAAAGAATTTCATGTAAGCCTCGCGGGACGTGGGTAAATCACCAAGAATCTGATCTGACTTAAGCATGCTTTTAACTGTGAAAAAATGTGCGGGATGCAACTCACTCAACTCCTTTGTCTTGTGGAAAGATTAGATAGGGTTATTTTAGCACTTTCTCCTGTGTGAAAGCAACCTGAAAGTAAATTAAATGTAAAATTGCATCGGTATAATATAAAATAATACATCCTGCGGGCTACAGAGTACTAGTTAATTGCCATTTGTTTTATAATATGCTAAAATTATTATATTTCAATAATAGGAGGATATATCATGTCAACACCTCATAATGAAGCAAAAACCGGAGAGATAGCAAAAACAGTATTGATGCCGGGCGATCCGCTCCGGGCAAAATTCATAGCGGAAACCTATCTTCAGGATGTGGTCTGCTTTAATCAGATCAGAAATATGCTGGGTTATACCGGTACCTATAAGGGTAAGAAGGTATCCGTCATGGGCGGCGGAATGGGTATGCCTTCCATTGGAATCTACTCCTATGAATTATTTCACTTTTTTGATGTGGATCAAATTATCCGAATCGGATCGGCGGGAGGTATTGCCGATGATGTCAAGGTCCGTGATATTGTCATAGGCATGGGAGCTTCCACGAATTCCGGCTATGCGGCTCAGTACAGGCTTCCCGGAACCTATGCGCCCATTGCCGATTACGGATTGTTACGCAAGGCGGTAGAAGCGGCGGAAGGGATGAGTATTAAGACCGTAGTCGGTAATATCCTGTCCTCCGATACCTTCTATGATGATAATAAAGAAGCCAATGAATTATGGCGTAAGATGAATGTCCTTGCTGTTGAGATGGAAGCGGCAGCCCTCTACATGAATGCAGCAAGAGCAGGAAAGAAGGCTTTGTGTATCCTGACTGTCTCGGATCATGTATTCACCGGTGAATCCTTATCCGCAGAGGACAGGCAGCTGACCTTCAGGGATATGATGGAGATAGCCCTGGAGATTGCTTAATATTCGGATATCACTGTATTGTCTCATTACTGGATATTATGTCATTCTCCAAGGAAACCGGACGACTCGCAGCGGCGGTTGAGCGGAGTGAAGCTGACGGACGCGGCAGACGGTAAAACAGGCAGTGCAGATTGACGAATTATGAGTAGGACAGTACACTGGGCATAAATACAGATATAACGGAACGATCATATGAATGAAAGGATAGAAGGAACGATGGATCGCAGGTTAATTTTTGAGAAGGTGGATCATACATTATTAACACAGACTGCAACCTGGGAGGAGATCAGACAGATATGTGATGATGCAATTGCTTACGGTGTGGCGTCGGTATGTATTCCGCCCTCCTATGTAAAACAGGTAAAGGAATATGTAAAGGACCGGATGAAGGTATGTACGGTAATCGGTTTTCCCAACGGCTATAACACAACCTCAGTTAAAGTGTTTGAAACCAGGGATGCCATTGCAAACGGCGCCGATGAGATTGATATGGTAATCAATATCGGTATGTTAAAGGATGGCAGGCACGATGATATTCTTACGGAGATCAGAGAGCTGAAAGCAGCCTGCGGTTCTCTGATTCTTAAGGTGATAATCGAGACCTGCTTATTAACGGAGGAAGAGAAGATTACCATGTGCGGACTGGTAACAAAGGCAGGCGCGGATTTTATAAAGACCTCCACCGGATTCTCCAAAGCCGGAGCCACTCCGGAGGATGTAAAGCTCTTTGCCGGGCATGTGGGTGATCATGTGCGCATTAAGGCGGCAGGCGGCATCTCTTCCTTTGAGGATGCGGAGCATTTCATAGAGCTTGGGGCTTCCAGGCTGGGAACCAGCAGGATTGTGAAACTGGCGAAAAACCAGGAAGGTTCTGGATATTAACAGGTTAAGGAATATAATGATTTATTACACATTTATAACAGGGAGGTTTATTTATGAATAACGAACACAATGAACAACAGGACAATATTCCGATGAACAGCCTTGTATTGCAGGAAAAGGGAGAATTACTCTTCCAATCCGATATTGTGACAAGGTCTGTGGTGAAGAATCTAATCCGGGAAGCCATGGAGGGGATGAAGCGTGCATATGCTCCCTATTCCAAGCTCTATGTCGGTGCGGCTCTTCTTACTGCCAATGAAAAGATTTACCGTGGATGTAATATTGAAAATGCTGCCTACGGACCCACCAACTGTGCTGAACGGACGGCACTCTTTAAAGCCGTCAGCGAAGGGGAGAGGGAATTCGCCGCCGTAGCGATCGTCGGCGGCAGGAACGGGATGATCACCGATTTCTGCCCTCCTTGCGGTGTCTGCCGGCAGTCGCTTCGTGAATTCGTGGATCCGAAATCCTTCCTGGTTATTCTGGCAAGGTCGGAGGAGGATTATATGATCTATTCCCTGGAAGCGTTACTTCCGCTCAGCTTCGGACCGGACCACATGGAAGGGTAAGGCTGCCTTTCATAATGAGAAGGAATATATATCATTAATAATTATTATAAATGGAACGGATTAATACGGAGTATTCTACTTTCATATTAAAACCGGTTATGCTATACTTTTGCACAGTGGTACTGTAACGTACCGGAAAGGAATTGATCAGAATGTACTCATTTGAAGAAATTAAAGCATTTGATCCGGAAATAGCAGAGGCGATAACACTGGAGACAGGCAGGCAGAACAGTCACATAGAGCTTATCGCTTCCGAGAACTTTGTAAGCAAGGCCGTTATGGCTGCCATGGGAAGCCAGCTGACCAACAAATATGCAGAGGGCTATCCGGGAAAGAGATATTACGGCGGTTGTGAATATGTAGATATTGCAGAGAATCTGGCAATCGACAGGGCAAAGCAGTTATTTGGCTGCACCTATGCCAATGTACAGCCTCATTCCGGCGCCCAGGCGAATATGGCGGTGTTCTTTGCTTTATTAAAGCCGGGTGATACGGTCCTTGGTATGAATCTAGCCCATGGAGGACATCTGACACACGGCAGTCCGGTCAATATGAGTGGCAGCTATTATACGATCGTTCCTTATGGTGTGAATGACCTGGGCTTCATTGATTATGACAGTGTAAGAAAGCTTGCACAGGAGCACAGGCCGAAGTTGATCATCGCCGGAGCCAGTGCCTATGCAAGAAAGATAGATTTTAAGATCTTCCGTGAGATAGCAGATGAAGTCGGAGCGTTCCTCATGGTAGATATGGCACATATCGCAGGCCTGGTGGCAGCCGGTTATCATGAAAGCCCCATACCCCATGCCCATGTAACTACCACAACGACCCATAAGACCCTTAGAGGCCCCAGGGGCGGAATGATCCTGTCCAGTGCGAAATTCGCGGAGGAACATAAGTTAAACAAGGCAATATTCCCGGGAATCCAGGGCGGTCCGCTGATGCATGTGATTGCCGCCAAAGCGGTATGCTTCAAGGAGGCATTGGAGCCGGGCTTTAAGGATTATGCAAGACGGGTGGTCGAGAATGCCCAGGCGCTGGCAGCAGGCCTGACCAAAAGAGGCTTTAACCTGGTATCGGGAGGGACCGACAACCACTTAATGCTGGTGGATCTTCAGAACATGGGTGTAACCGGCAAGGATACGGAG
>JAFADH010000063.1 GCA_023424995.1 Bacillota bacterium
ATATTACTCTTAAAGGAACCCATAAAGGTAAAAAAGACCGGAAATATGGTAGCCACAAAGATGATGCTTAAAATAACAAAGACGAATATGTTTCCGCCGTTTTTTTTCAATTTTGAATTCTGCATTATGAACCTCCCTGCTTAATAACTGTTGCCTAATTTCCTGCTTGCCCTCATATAGACCAATGAAATCACAGCAAGGATTACCGCAGTTACCAATGCCATGGAGGATGCATAACCGACTTCGATGGTTCTTCCGTCATATCCAAAGAAATACTTAAATACATAGGTCATGACAACTTCGGTTTTCCCTCCCGGCTGTCCGTTGGTAGTCGACAAAATAAGGTCGGCCATCTTTAAGCTGCCCACAATTGCGTTCAGCAGCACCACCTGGAAGGTAGGCCCGATCATAGGCAGGGTGATTTTGAAGAACCGCTGAAACGGATTAACGCCATCCAGATTCGCACATTCATAGAGCTCCTTGGGAACCCCCTGCAATGCCATCAGGAAGAAAATCATATTGATGCCGAAATTATTCCATACGGATGCAAAGCCGATGACAAATAACGCCGTTCCCTTGTAGCTGAACCAGCTGATGGGACGCTCAATCAGCCCAATGCTTTGTAAAAGACCGTTGACGGTGCCGTTGAAGGAGGCAAACATCAGGGAGAATATCAAACCGGTAATAGCGGCGCTGATGACCGTGGGAAGAAATAACGTAACCCGAAAGAAGCCCGTTCCTTTCTGACCCCTGTTCAATAAAACGGCAAGCAAAAGTGCCAGGGGAATTTCTATCGAAAGTTTTCCAAAGGTTAAGATGATGGTATTCAGAAGGGAATTCCAATAGGACGTATCCCTGCTGAATATCCGTACAAAGTTGTCAAGTCCGATAAATGCTTCTTTAAAGCCGTTGGATTCATAGAATGCAAAACGTAAAATATATAGGATCGGTACATAAGTAAAAAGAAAAAAGCCCGCCAGCATGGGAGCCAGCATCAGCACTGCCTGGGTGGAATCCTTTTTAATCCATTTTACCTTATGGGAAGATTGGTTTTGATGTCTCTTTGCGATATTCACGGGTAATCTCCTTCATTGTTGAAAGCCACTTTCCCGAATCTGTGTCCTGTGCAGCACAGTTACTTCTACATGTAACGGCGGGGGAATGAGGCACAGATTCGAGTGCGGCTTTTACTAATATCTCAGGGGAATTGGATATTAATCATGCTTATTTGCTTCGTTCAATGCTTAAGCCTTCCGGAAGCCGGTACAGGTCAAGCGTTGCGGGATCTACCTTCTCTAAGGCAGCATTGTATTTTTCGTCGATCTCCGCCATGATGGCTTCCACATCATTGATCTCCGGATCTGTCCAGATGTTGGCTATGGCATCGCGGTAGGTAGCTCCTTCAACAGTAATCAGGGTATCCGGAACCGGCGCCATGGCAAATATCTCATCAAAGCTTGCAAATGCCGAAAAGTTTTTCATGGTGGGTTCCTTTGTCGCAAGAGCGACCGCTTCACTTCTTACAGGAATATATAAGCCTTCCTCATACATCTGCGTCATATTTTCATCCGAATAGAAGAATTCCAGTACCTTTAAAGCTTTTTCCGGATGTTCCAGTGCTTTCTTGCCTACTACAAGGAGATTGGTGGGATTGCCGAAGGCCTTATACCTTGGAGGCTGTCCGTCAAAGGTGGGAATAGGGATCACTTCCCAGTCAATCTTTGCGGGGAACTGTGTATTATACACTGCGGCATCAAAGCTTGCGGCACCCATCATACCGATGGTTCCGGCAGAAAACTGCGCTCTTACCATATCCGCATCCAAAATTTCAAAGCCGGGGATAACACTGCCGTCCGCGACCATACCGTCAATGGCACTGATCAGCGGATTATAAGCGGAATAATTAAATTTCTGATTCGCATAATCATAACCGTAATGACCTATGTTCTGCCCTGCACCCATGGTGTAGAAAGAGGTGATGGTCCAAAGGGCACTGGGAGCGATGCCAAGGCCATAGGCCTCTCCGCCTGAAGCTTCCGTGATTTTTTTAGCTACCTCTCTGACTTCCTCCCAGGTGGCGGGATAATCCGCTTCGGTCAGTCCTGAGGCTGCAAACAGGTCCTTATTAACCACAAATCCATAGGTAGTAAGATTGTAGGGCAAGGTATAGGTCTTGCCGTCAAACACATGAGCCTGATTTGCTACCAGACCGGCATACTTGCTTAATAAATCCTCGCTTCCCGGCAGATCCTCAATGGGAACCAGGTATTCGGAGGATACAAAATCCTGCATCCATTTTGAGTCCGAACGGAACAGGTCGGGAGCTTCACCCGCCTGTGCGGCAATCTTAATGGTATCGGTAAAATTGCTTCCGTATACGGTATATTCAATATTGATGCCAAGTTCCTTGCCGATACCGTTATTGAATTCCTCGATCTGCTTATCTCTTAATTCCTTCTCATGGGCATTATCGGACCACACCTTAATAGTCTCCATAACGACAGGTTCTTCCTTGTCATCCGTGTCATTATCCTTTGATCCTTCCGGACTCTTGGACGAATCGGGAGTACCGGACGGTTTGTCACTGGTGCCGCACGCTGCCAGCAAGGTGATGACCATAGCAATGGTTATCAGCAATGCCATAAACTTCTTTGTTCTCTTCATTCTCATACCCTCCATAAGTTTTGTTGTTCCACCAAAAGCCCCAACCGCAGTTACATTTTTATCATAGCCCGCTTTTGATGTGTTCATTATACTACCGAAAACTCCATTCAGTAAGGTTGAACTTTTATACAACTTGCACAACGAAACACTGATATAAATCAGAAAAAAGGTTGATATTATATATAACAAAAATGGAGAATATAGGGGAATTATACAAAAAGACGGAAGATCAAATAAAACATGGAAAAATACCTGAAAAAGCTAAAGATAAAACACTCCCTATCCTCCATGCAGCTTAGGCAGAAGAAGCAATGTATAATGCACGGATAACAAGTAAGAACCTGTCGTTATGGAGACTAAGGCTTGGCTAATCATATCCGTGAACAGAGATTGGGCGAAAAAATACAGGAACTCCTTCCGGATGTTCCTGCCTGTTTTAATAAATTATATATCTTTTTATTACTATGGATCCGCATTTATATCATCCGGCTGCGCCGGTTAATTATGAAATATCAACTCCGCCATGACACCATGATTAATATTGCTCAGCTTAACCTGGCAGTGAAGGAGCTTTGCGTAATAAGATACAATATAAAGTCCCAGTCCATGGGCCTTGTTACTGTTATTGCTTGTTACAAAAGGCTCAAATACATGCGGCAGCAGCTCCTCCTCTATGGTTACACCGTAATTTATGATGCAAAGCTTCCTGTTCTCATAGATAAGCTCGATCCTGCCGCCGGCCGGCGTAAAATGAATGGCGTTGGACAACAGGCTGTCCAGCAGCTTCTTCATCAGCTCCCGGTCAGTCTCTGCCGTCAGTATCTGAGCTTCGGAGGATATATCCGGATCTCTTTCGTCATTTGCCGTCTGCAGCCGGCGGGGCATCAGACCTTCCGAGATTATATTAAGCCTTTTCTCATTAATCTGAACACGGTATGAACTCAGGCATTCTTCCATCAGCTCGGATATAATAACCGGTTCTATCTGTAAATTCTGCGAGCAATGGTTAAGCTGCAGAATATCCTCCACGATCTTCTGCATGGATAGCAGCTGCTGCTTTACCTGCGGCAGATATTCTTTCACGTCCTTATATTTTCCCACTTCGTTTATCATACCCTGCACCAGGAGCAGCGCCGCAGTAATCGGTGTCTTAAGCTGATGGGAGGAAGCCCGCAGGAATACCTCCTGCCTTTTATTCTCCTCCGCCAGATAGCTGTTCTTCACCTCCAGCTCCTGGTAGCTCTCCTGAATTCTTTCATAGAGTCCGTTCAGGCTTTCTCCCAGGCTGCTGATCTCATCACGGCCCGTAATCTTAATGGACTGCAGCTTCAGGTCCTTCGCCTCCCTCATAAACTGGGCATGATTTGCCAGTTTAATGATAGGATATACGATCAGCTTGGAAAACACCTGTGAGGACACCAGCACCAGCAGCAATGCCACGGTAATGAACATGGGAAGGCTTTGGAATACAACCGGCCTGATTTCGTCAATTCTTGGAGTAACCACCGGAATAAACGTTATATCGATTGCCTCCTTTGTAAACCCCAGAGCAATATAAGTGGTATAATAATTATGTCCGTCCGATACATTGGCTTCATATACCATTAAATCCTCTGATTCTATGTGGAACTTGGAAGACATCTTCAAAAATACATTATTATCCTGAAATAATTCCATATCGAATCCGAGAGGATAATTATCCGGCAGTTCCTGGTTCTTTAACAGCTTATCCTCAATCACGGCAAGGTTAAGGTCATCCGCATTGAAATCCCTGAGCTCCTCCTCATGCTTCGCATAATACCGCAATTTTTCAAGCAGCTCCCGTATGTCCGGGTCCTTTACTTCTATTGTTATCCGGAAAAATTTACTAACGATATACAGAAAATCCCCTGATAACGGTATCTCAAGAGTTATCGTGGCAGTCGGATTCTTTACCTCAAGCTTATCATAGCTTCCTTCCTTCATATAACCCCGATGCAGCTCTACGACGGAAGCATAATTCCGGCCTTGCATATAATCTACGTAGAGGGAAGGCAGCATGAATATAAAGTATCCCAGTATCAGAGATACAATGATCACAGATATGATGGAACTGTATAATAGTGTTTTCTTTGATAAATTCATATACCGGCCATACCCTTCCGTTAATTCGCATCCTGATACTGGTAACCCACACCGATGACAGTCTTGATATAATCCCCCGGCAGTTTTTTACGCAGATTCTTCACATGTGCGTCGATAATGCGGTCATTTCCGATATAGTCTTCGTTAAAAATGCGAAGAATCAGCTGTTCTCTTGTAAATGCCCTGCCGGCTTCCTTCTTCAGAGTCTGAAGCAGCAGGTACTCACTCAATGTCAGCTGCAGCGGCACATTATTATAAAAGGCCTGATAGGCATCCTCCTTCAGATACAGGCCTTCATGCTTCTCAGATTTACTTTCATTATATCTGGTTCTCCTCAGTATAGTCTCCATACGTTTTAAGAGGATTAACGGTGATACCGGCTTAATCACATAATCATCCGCATAGAGGTTAAATGCTTTTACCTGTGTCTGTTCATCCCCGATAGCTGTCAGCATGATCACAGCCATATCCGGTATATTATCTCTGATATACTGCAATACCTCCAGCCCGCTCTTACCCGGAACCATGATATCCAATACAGCCATATCAAAGGTCTTCTCTCCCAATAACCGGATCGCCGCATCCCCCTCCGGCACGGCAGTGACCTCATACTGCTGCAGCTTCATATATTCTGTCAGAACCTCCTGAATGGTCGGTTCATCCTCTAAAAATAACACCTTCATCATAAAAACCTTCACCCTTTGTTCCTGCCGTAATAGTATTTCTTTAATTTCATAAAATCATCTGTCACTTTATTATAAACGCTGTATACTCTGCCCATATCTTACCATACGTAATAATTGTAATCAAATGTTTATTATATTCTTCCTATCAAAAAGAGGCTGCCGCAAAATAACCTTGCTGTAAAGCAATATACAAAAAATGAGCTTTGAGTGGTCCTGTAACCCCCTTTCAAAGCCCATTTTATAGGTATAAATATTACTTTTGTATAAGTTACTATCAAGTCTTTATTTTATGACAGCCCCTTCTTATTCTGCATACGGATCATATTATTCAGCCGTAATAAAAATCTATTCTAAACCATACTTGCTATCTCAGATATGGCTTCTTCCATACTATACAGGCATTTACTTTTACTCATGATCCATTTTGCCGCATACAGGGCCCCTTGGCCAAAGGCAGCTCTGTTCAGGGATTCATGCTTGATTCGTATGGTCTGGTTCGGGAGTCCGAAGATCACTTCATGGGTACCGACGATCCCTCCGACACGGATCGATTTAATATGATCCTCCGTATCAAGTCCCAAGTCCTCCGCAATTCGAATGGCTGTTCCGGATACGCTCTTCTTCTCCTTAAAATGCTCTTCTACGATATGTATGTCAGCTTCGGGAATAATTCTCTTCAGGAGTTTGGCGGCTTCGATCAATATATTGATCCCCAGAGTGATATTGGGGGAATGCAAAATTGCTGTTTCCTTGCTGATCTCTGCCAGAAGCTTCAGATCATACTCGTCATAGTCGGATATGGCAGTTACAATGCGGATACCGTATTCCGCTATTATTTTATATAGAATGATCGCACTTGAATCAGAAAAATCAATAATAATATCCACCATATTATCTTCAAAGAACTGGTCAATATCTATGCAGCCCAAAGAGAATATCCTGCCTTCCTCATGATGGAATCCAAGTATTTTACTTGCATATTCACCTTCATTGCGGTGTGATCTTCGAATGACCCAGCATAATTCACATTCCGTATCCCGAAGGATCTCCTGCGCCACAACCATTCCTGTGCGCCCAAATCCAAATAATCCAACTTTAATTCTGTCCATAATATATTCCTCCTTCTCTATTTAAGTTAATTACATTACGTACTTTTCAGCAAATGCAAATACGGGATAACGACAAAAAGAGCCACAGAGAAATCTCCGTAGCTTAGTTAACGAATACATAAATGTAAAATAAAACCAAAACGCCTTCTACAATTCCTCTTCTTACACTTACGAGATTAGCTGTCGGATTCGGATTGAAAAGATAACCCTACACGATACGTGATTCACCCCAAATAATTGGTTCTCCCGCTCCGGTAACGGATTCAGTGTGTATTCCTTTATTCAATTTGTGATTATGAAATAATTCTATCAGATTTTGACAAATATATCAAGAAAAAAAGCTGAGATTTTGAATATTACCGGATTCAAACAACTCAGCTTATATTTCTTAACATATTTATCCTTTTTACTCAGGCTTTGTTAATAAGATTTGCAAATATCTGTTATATTTTGCATATATCTTTAGGCTCCATATATCCTCCGTTAATATTCAGAATACTGAAATCACTGTTACCCGACGATTACCTGACAGTCTTATAATATTCTGTCAGTATGTCGGCGAGCTCCTTGATCTTATCAACGGTATAACCATTATAATCTGCGAAGGGACCCCTGCCATCACCAAGATTATCGATGGCTCCGTCCGTCTCAACCTTTGCGATCATATTTTTATTAATATAATGCTTCTCATTATAATTATCCAGGAATACCAGATACCGTTCTCCTTTAATAAAGGGAATATTCTCACCTGCATAGGAATGTACCGTTACCTCTTCGGATGTTATGTCGCCGCCGCTCAAGGTTCTCTCAACACGAACCGCATATGCATCCTCAGCATAACCGTACTCATCCTTTTCTTCCTCCCTGTCGGAAAGTATCGTTATCTCTGCCAGCTGGAAATTGCGCATAATCATCCCAAACCCTGATACTGCAAGCATAAGGGTATCGTCCCGGGAGATTCGGGTGATCTCATCCACTACGGACTGATAATCCTGTCCGTCATATTGATTGAAATCCTCATAGTCCGAATGGGACCAGATATATCCCTGGTCATCAATTTCAAATAACACGTCCAAATCGCTTATCAGATAGTAGCTTCCGTTGTCCTCTGTCAGCGGCAGCAGATATACCCCGCCCTTTCGCATTAAATTAGTTGCCTCATCACCGGTACAGCCCCCATACAGATACTGCGTAATGTTCATTACCTCCGGTACGGAAGCGCCCCATATGGACTGCAGTACCTTCACGGCAGCTGTCTGCCTTTCACTGCCATATCGGGCTTCCGGCGCCAGGGACTGTGTATCGGCTACTTTAACAATAACAAAACTGTCCGTATTGTATTCAAACAGATTTAAAAAGCTGAAGAAAGCAATGCGGTCTGCCGCGTATGACTGCTCCATTTGCGAAAGTTTAAAATTATTCACCGGCAAGCCCTTTATATCATCCGTCATATTCTTAATATCCTCCGTTACAACGGATGGTCCGTCTGGAAGAGAATTATTCCCCGGCAAGTAGTAATTCGAATACAGGGCTGTGCCAATCAGCAGGACTACTGCCGCCGCGGCGGCAGTTATAGCCCGCCACCTGCGTGCAGTTCCGGTCCTATTCCTCTGTTTCAGAATATGCTCCAGCATACGTTCCTGAGCTGCGCTGCCGGGTTCAATTTTATTCCAGGAATCTATTATTTTATTATTCTTCAAATAAATCACTCTGCCTTTCCATAATTCGTGTAAAGCATCCTGTTCATCATTCACAATGCTGCTTTACGTTTCTCACACTTCATTCCCCAGTTTTGTTCTTAGAAGGTTACGAGCCTCATGCAGATGATTCCGGATCGTGGATTGCGGTTTTGAAAGAATACGGGAGATTTCCACACTGGAATACCCTTCATAATAATAAAGGTATACCACTGTCTTATATTTATCAGGAAGGTCCATAACAGCTTCCAGAGTTTCATCCGCCGGATAATGATCCGCCCCCTGCATATTCTCGTAATCCTCCAGCTTCTCACGCCTGCGCCACCAATGGCGCAGATTATCCTTGCATAGATTGGCCGCCGTTCTGATCAGCCATGCCTTCTCATGCTCTTCACTCTGAAAAATCCCGCCGGATTTTATCATTCTTACAAAGGTTTCCTGTACGATATCCTCCGTATCGGCAGAATTCTTCATATAAGCAAAACAGACACGGTATATGGTCTTCACATGACGTGAGTAGATTTCCGCAATTTCCTTGTCCGTACGCGACAAAGAATTCATCATAGTACACCTCATTCCTGCAATATTTCTAAGAATTATAGCTTGATCGGCATGATACGCCTGATCACACCTTATATGTGAAGGATCATAATTATCTTATGGATCCCTTCACTATGAATACGATTGAGTCCGGCAAAGTGTCGGGTCAAGACAGAATAATTTTATTTTTTATAAGTTCTGGCAATACCGGTATAAACCGTATGCCAACTGTTATATATTACCATACTTCTTCTGTCTCCTCAACTTCTTAATCTCCTCAGCTTCTTCAATCTCTCCAACTTCTTCAATCTCTCCAACTTCTTCAATATCCTCAACTTCTTCAATATCCTCAACTTCCTCAATCTCTTTAACTTCTTCAATCTCTTTAACTTTTTCAATCTCTTCGACTTTTTCAATCTCTTCGACTTTTCAATCTCTTCGACTTTTTAATCTCCTCAGCTTATATAATAACACCGCCTTCTTCAAGGCGTATTGTTCTTACAAATACTTTTGCGGTAATATAAGGAGAAATATCAGGAAATCGGGCTCTGACTATCTTCGATTTCATTTTATTCCATTTGAGCTTTTTCTCCTTGTGACTTAGTCACACAGATATATGTAAATATATTATTTTACAGCATATGATATATTACAAAATTAAAATCAGGAGGTTTTGGTTATGAGTAATGTTTCAGCAACATCTTGCTATCAGGATAAAAATGACAGTGGCTTCAGCCCTTTGTTATTAATTCTGTTATTATGCTGCTGTGGTGGTGATAAAGGGTTCGGCGGTCTGTTCGGAAATTTTGACGGCGGATGCAGTAACGGGTTAGGCGGTTTATTGCCGATCATATTGATTATGTGCTTATGCGGCGGTTCCTTCTAATGATGATCAAAAAACCGGGACTGTCGGATTATATATTCCGACAGTCCCGGTTTTTATGAGGACAGTGCTTTTTACAAACAAAGTGATTGCTCATATATCTGTGATACCTTCATGGCAAATGCAGTGGAGGAATATTCCTTAACCACCCAGGCATGGGCATTTTCCGATAAGTTTTTTCTCAGGTCGTCCTGGTATAATATGGTATTCACCCTGTCAGCGAAATGTTCATAGGAAGTATACTGCCAGCCGTTGATTCCATCGATGATCACATGCTCCAGACACGGATCCTTTTTACAGAGAGCCGGAACGCCCACTGCCAAGGCTTCCATGTAAGTGAGCCCCTGGGCTTCGCTGCTGGAGGCGCTGACGAATACATCGCCCAGCTTATAATAGTCAGAGACTTCCTCCGGCGCAATCATTCCGGTAAAGATAACCTGGTCTGCGATTTTAATCTCACGTGCGTACTGCTCCAGATTTATGCGATGGGGACCGTCTCCCACAATAAGTAATGTTACTCCGGGGTTTTTAAGCCGGGAAAAATACAGAATAATCTCTTCCAGGTTTTTTTCCTTTGCCAGGCGTCCCACCGTTATCACCACCTTATTGCCGTCCGGTATGCCGATCCTCTCCCGAAGCTGCCGTAATCCGGCTTCATCCCGTGCGGGATCAAACCGATGAAGATCGATGCCGGTTGGAACTACTGTGATATTCCGGTTAACTCCGTATCCCCTGAGCATATTCTTGACTTTATCGGTAGGAGCGATGACATAATCCGTCCGCTTTATCACTCCCTTGGTCAATAATACCGTTATCGCTTTCCCCACTCTTCGATTGGGAAAGAAATAATGGGTATAATTCTCATATACCGTATGATAAGTATGTACGATGGGGATATCCAGCTTCCGTGCGATTCTGCAGGCAATCAGAAAGGTACTGAATTCGCACTGGGAATGGATCAAATCAGGATTCCACTTAATGATCTCGTCAACCAGCCTGTTTTTTATAAACAGTGTGACCCGTGCATCCGGATATATCCTTCCGGCCCTGATGGCCCTGATATAAGTGACATTCCCCTCTTTATAAGAATGCCGGTTATTAGATAAAGTAAGAATTCTCACCTCATGCCCCATCCCCTGTAATTCATTCTGCAATGAGATAATGGAATTCACCACGCCGTTAATGACTGGTTTATACCATTCGGTCGTTATAAGAATTTTCATGTTTTCTACTCCTGTTTCCCCTATTTTTCATTTTCCCTATCCGATTGATAGCTTGTGACCCGTATTGTTTTATCCTATTACCTATTATAACTGATTTAGTATATATTTTTTTTCAAATTTTTGCAAATTTATATATAAAATTTAATAATCAATTTATCACATATTAACTAAAAAACTCCCACATAATAAAATGTGAGAGTTCTCTTTAAAAAAAGTGCTACTAAATAATATCATAACAATCTTCCAGTACAGATAATCCATACTCGGCCAGTGCTTCATCCTCCCGGGCAGTGCCTCCGCTGATTCCCAGCCCGCCTACGAGAACACCTTTCTTAAACAATGGAACCCCGCCGCCAAAGATGATCAAACGGCCGTCCGCTTTATCGATCCCGTATAAAGGACCTCCGGGCATCGCTAATTCACCAAGTTCTTTCGTCGGCATCTTAACTGCCGCACTGGTATAAGCTTTCTTCACGGCGATATCAAAGCTTACAATCAGGGCTCCGTCCATGACATGAACTGCCACCGGATTACCCTCCGGACTGCAGACCGCTATGACGGCTTTCATCCCTCTTTTCGCGGCTTCTTCCTCGATCGCCGCAATCAGCTTCTTAGCCGTATTAAGGTTGATCCGTAATACCCCGCCCAGCTTCTCAATTACGGCCTGTATGATGTTGTCATGCTCCATCGTTATCTGCCTCCGTTCACCGCATATCCGGACCGCTTTTTTCCTAACATAATTCTGTGCTTCCGCAAGACTGGTTATCCCCCTGCCGCCGGCTTCGGTGTATATAATCACGGCCGGTCACCTCGCTCATATAACAGTTTCCTTTAAAATGCTTTATGCTTTACGGTCCCTGCCTTCTCAATCCCCAGTTATCACCGGGACTGGTTTTTTATAAGCTCTCCTTTATTTATACATCGCCTGTATATTTAATGTCTCAAAGGTCTTCTTCCAGCGGTCATTCGGTTCCGCATCGGTTACCGCCACATCTATATTGGACAAATCGTCGATTCTGGTAAAGGAAATCTTATCAAACTTTGTATTATCCACCGCAAGAATCTTCATATTGGTGGATTCCAGCATCAGCTTCTTAATATGGGCATCCATCTCATTGGAATCGGTGATCCCCTTATCCTCATCGATTCCTTTACAGGAGATGATCGCCTTATCCACATGGAAGGAGCTGATCATCTTCTCCGCCTGGTATCCCACCAGGGACAGGGAGCCTTCCCGTAAGGTCCCGCCGGTGGATAAGATCTTCCAGCCGGTTACGTCGGATAATTCCAGTAAGATTTCGATGGAATTGGTGATTAAAGTAAGGTTTTTTCTGTTCTTCAGTCGCTTTGCGATATATACCGCAGTAGAGCTGGCATCCAGCATGATGTGGTCGCCGTCGTCAATTAAGGAGCTGATGGCCTCCGCGATGTATTCCTTTCCCTTGACATTGGATTTCTTGCGGACCTGGAAGGGAATATCCGTATTGGCATTCTCCATAAGGATGGCTCCTCCGTAGGTTTTCCTGGCGAGACCCTCCTTCTCCATCTTTTCCAGATCACGCCGGATGGTCTCCTCCGTAACACCAAACATGGCACTCAGGTCACTTACCAGGACCCGACCGTCTCTTTTTAGAATTTCATATATTTGATTTCTTCGTTCGATTGTAAGCATCGATGCTCCCACTCTCCTTTTCTGGAATCACTTCTCAAGTATACCTTAGCTCAATGATGCATAGGCATCTATGTACCTTCATTATAATATACTTTTCCAAAGCTTGCTATCCGGATTTGCTATGATGGAGGTATCCAGGAGCATTGCATTCTCACCGACAGCCTTTTTCGCTTTTGATATGGCAGCTTCTACGGCGGCTATCTCACCGGTCAGGAGAAGATAGGATTTGCCGCACATCCCTCTTGCCACTCTAAGCTCCACCAATTCCACATAAGCTGTCTTGGCAGCTTCATCCGCCGCTACGAAGATGGATGCAGCCGAAAAGGTCTCAAGTATTCCAAGAGCTCTCATATGTTCCACATTTGTTGTGCCGTACAGTGCAGGAAAGATTGCTTCATGAGGATTCCCCAGGATAAAGCTGTCGATCAGGTGTTCCGCGTATCCGTCACGGGCCAGGCCGATACAGGCGTTGATTGCACTGAGCTCTCCGGTGACAATGGCGATATATTTGCCGGGACATACCGTCTGGGCCTCCACCAGCTGGACTTCCGCTGTTTTAAGCATCTGATCCGTTACGTAGATGCCTTTGGATACTGTCTTATATTCCACCATTCCGATTGCTTTACTCATCTATGAATATCCTCTCTGTTTCGATTTTTAGCAGTGAACAGATTGATCTATGAAAGATCTGTTACTTATGTATCGTGATAAAATTATCATTTACATCCATTACCTTGCCGCTGATGGAGGCATGCACGGGCAGGGACAGTTTTCCCTGTGCGTCTTCTCCGATCAGATCTCCCTGCTTTACATATTCATGCTGTTTAACCGCCGGTGCCGCCCCCGCTCCGATGTGCTGGCTTAAACCAATCTTCACCATCTCTGGTCTTATCTCTGCAGCCGACAAAGGAGCCGCAACATCATAATCTTGTAAGCCAAGTCTGGCTGTCAGACGTTCCATGGGCACCATGCGGTATTCCCTCAGGGAGGATACCGGACTTGAAGCCGCACCCTTCGGCATGGCAATCCCCTGTCTGCGTAATTCGTTCTTATATTCGGCGATCAGCCTTCTTGGGGAAAGTCCCTGGGGACAGGCATACATCTCACATACCCCGCAGCCGCAGCAGAGCATGATATTTAATAAGGGTTCCATGTTCCGGGTCACGCCGCTGGTCGCCGCTCTCATGAATATATGGGGTGCTACGGGCTGTCCAAGCTCATGTCTCGGGCACAGATCCGTACACATCTCACATTGGCAGCAGGCGGACATTGCCTTCTTCATATCAATGGCTGTATTTGATCTTTTCTTATTCACTACAGGGTGATCCGGCGGTAATACCAGGATCGCATTGGTGGTCTTAGTCACCGTGTCGAAGGAATTAACCGCATTCCCTGTCATGGGTCCTCCCATAATGTATGCGGGAGCTTCTATCCTTGTACCGCCTGCCAGCTCCACGGCTTCCTTTACGGACAGGCCCAGGGGAACTTTCACTGTAACCGGTGAATTAACTTCGCCGGCGATGGTCAGATACTTAGCGGTTACGGGTGCTCCATAGGTCAAAGCAAGGTAGATATTATATACGGTTTCCACATTAAATACGGTAACCCCTATTTCTATGGGAAGTCCGCCGGTCGGCACCACCTTACCCAGCGTCTCATAGATCAGGACCACCTCATCGCCTAAGGGGTATACTTCCTTCAGCTCCTTCAATTCTATCCTGCCAAAGCGGTCCAGATGTGCCTTCACCGCTTCTGCGGTCTCACGATAGGCTTCCTTCACTGCAATGATGACCCGGGAGGCGTTAAGGACCTGAGCGATCTGCTCCAAAGCTGTCATAATCTCGTATGAGTATGTTTTTAGAAGCTGCCGGTGTACCTTCAGAAGCGGTTCGCATTCTGCACAATTCAGCAGAATTGTATCAGCCCGGTTATCCAGCTTTGCATATGCGGGAAAACCGGCACCCCCCGCACCTGCGATCCCCTTTTCTTGTAATAATTGTGCGAAATCCTTAATGTCCAAGCTTTAACCTCCAGTTATCCCATACGCTGCAGGACGGGACCTATTCCAGTCCGATTCCCTGGTCAACGATACCGACCACAGCCGCATCCACCGGCGAGTTTTCCATATGGCTTCCTATTCTCGCGGCACTTCCTGTGGTTACCAGGACAATCTCTCCGATTCCGGCACCCACCGTATCCACGGCTACCAATCTGCGGCCGTCACCCTCCATCTTCTCCGCAGGCTCAATGATAAGGAACTTTGATCCCACCAGCTTTTCATTCTTTCTGGTTGCTACGATACTTCCGACTACCTTGCCGACAAACATATTCTCACCCACTTGTTATCAGATTTTCATTGCTTCTATAATTGATCCGTTTAAGGTATGCGTTTCTCTTAAACTGAATTTATGTTCTATTTTATAATCCGGACGGTATCACCCGTAACGATCTTAGCTGCGTTTGCTTCATCGGTATCCAGGTGCATCTCCAGTGTAAAGGTATCATCCACCCGAATCCGTACATGATTAAAGATCGTCCCTCTTTCATTCTCCGCCTTTACCGATACCGTATCTCCGTTCTTTACTCCGGCTGCCTCGGCATCCCCGGGCGACATATGGATATGACGCTTTGCGATGATACACCCTTCCTTCAGGTAGATAACCCCTTTCGGTCCTACAACGGCAACCGGTGAGGAACCCTTGATATCTCCCGATTCCCGTACCGGAGCATTGATCCCTAATTTAATCGCGTCGGTGGAGGATATCTCCACCTGGGAAGCCTTACGTACCGGGCCCAGGATTCTTACATTCTCGATCGCCCTGAGCTTGATTCCCACGATAGTGACCAGTTCATTGGCGGCATACTGTCCGCCCATCAATTCCTTCTTCTTTGTCAGCTCATAGCCCTTGCCGAATAAGCTTTCCACGTGCTCCCCGGTAAGATGCACATGCCTTGCCGATACTCCCACAGGCACAGGAAAACCCTCTCCTGCATTCTTCTGATTTTTCAAATTCTCAGTCACTAATTCGGATATCATCTTAATTATATGCTCATCCATGGTTTTTACCTGCCTTATGACTTTACTTATTTTGATGCACTAAAGCTATCCCGGGACATTCTGCCGCTATGACGCTTCTCTCTGATATACATGCCTCTTTTTGCTGTTTTTCATTGTGCTGCAGCCCGATGCAGCACTTAATTGCACCGGGCTGTACACTCTGGTAAAGTCTTCCGTTATTTTAGAATAGGAAGTATCTTCTCAACATCCGTATGAGGTCTGGGAATTACGTGGGTTGCCACCAATTCACCCAGTCTGGATGCGGAGCTTGCGCCGGATTCTACGGCTGCCTTCACTGCGCCTACATCACCGCGGACCATAACGCTTACCAAACCGGAACCGATCTTCTCTGTTCCTACCAGTGTTACGTTTGCAGCCTTTAACATTGCATCTGCCGCTTCAATTGCTGCTACCAAACCTCTTGTTTCAATCATTCCTAATGCTTCCTGTGCCATTTTCTTTTCCTCCATTTTTTTTATTTGTTGTTTTTCAGGGCTGACTGCCTGTGATGTTGCCGTATTGATTATTGTTTCTTTATCATAAGCATCTGCCTTAAGTCCGGCAGCTGCTGCTGATGACTCTTGTGTCACAGCTTCCTGTCCTGCTGTTCTTCTTTTCTTTCTCTCTGCCATGGGATCACCTTCCGGTAAACTTTCTTGCACTAATCTCCACCATCCGTAACGTTTCCTCATGAGGATTCGGGATTACTGCATGGACACAGGGCTTCATGGCTGTCTTTGCAGCTGCTTCCACAGCTTCAGTCACTGCAGATACACTTCCCTGTATGATAATTGTAACAAGTCTTCCTCCCAGCTTCCGCTCCCAGGTGACAAACTCCACATCAGCCGTCTTGCACATGGTATCCAGTGCCTCTACCGCGGCAGTTACGCTGGGAATCTCGATAAATCCTAGTGATTTCATACTATGCTCCTTTAAAGTATCCTTCGTATGGTCTCAGCCTGCTTAAATCCTTCCTTGCTGCCTCCTGATCGATCAGCTTTTATCAAGTCCGTTTAACAAGAGCATCCTTACAGCCTCCTGTTCAGGATTCGCAATAACATGCTTCGATACAACTCCCGATACCTTATTCGCCGCTTCCTCCGCTGCTTCCACCGCTGCGGCGACATCCTCCACACTTCCTCTGAATTTCACCAGAATAATAAGAGGAACCGGTAACTTATCCGCATTAGCAGGCTTATTACGGTCAAAGGGTTCCAATGTAACATTAGCTGCCTTACAGCCTGCATCTCCTGCCACAAAAGCAGCAACGAGTCCGTATACTTCAATCATTCCAACTGCTTGCGCCATGTTTACCTCGTTTCATATATTAATCATTAATGATTGCGATCTTTAAGCCTTCCATCTTCAGGTTCGTGGCAAAAGCCTCATTGATCTGCTTTAACGGATACCGGTGAGTGATAAGCTGATCCACCGGCAGCCCGATTCCCTTGGCACGCTTTAAAAAATCAAAGGTGGTGGCATAGTCTCTTAAGGTATATACCCAGGAACCGACGATTGTGATCTCCTTCGAGCAGATATCAAAATGAGGGTTGATGGTGGCATCTCCTCCGTTAATAAAGAAACCAAGCTCGCACAAACCGCCGCCGTTACGGATGAACTTGTAGATATTCGCATGGGCAGCCGGTGATCCGGTACACTGGAAAGCAAAATCTGCAAGATAACCGCCAAAGGCTTTCTTAACGGCTTTTGTCAATTCATCAATCCCGTTTGTATTCTTAAAGTTAACCGCCTGGCAGGCACCCATCTCTTTTGCAAAGTCAAGACGCTTTTGTTCCCCATCCACTGCCACGATATTCTCGATACCCATGGTACGCAGTACTGCGATGCAGAGAAGGCCGATGGGACCGCAGCCCTGAACCACTACTCTGCTGTTGAACTTAAGGATTCCGACGGTCTTGGCTCTCTCCACCGCATGAATAAGCACCGCGGAAGGCTCGATCAGGATGCGGGAATCCAGATCCAGATCGCTTACATTAAATACGGTAGACCCGCCGCGAATTAATATGTAATCTGAAAACCAGCCGTTGAGATGAACCTCGTCATCCGGCAGCAGTCCATATACATCCGCTCCGCCCACATTCTGCTTGTTAAGATCAAACATGGTGATATCCGGATTATCCTTGAATATCATACAGGTTACCACCTTATCTCCAATTCCCAGCGGTTTTCCTGCACTGTCCTTCTTAACATTCTTACCCAGCTTAACAATCTCACCGGTTCCTTCATGGCCAAGAACAACCGGAATCAGTCCGAAGGGATCTCTTTTGTATTCGTGGGCATCCGTTCCGCAGATGCCGCAGCCCTCAACCTTTACCAGGATGTCATCATCACCCGGCTCCGGTATGGAGTATTCTTTTATCTCAATGAGCTCCGGCTTGGTAAGCATCGCCACTCTGCCTGTTTTTGGTATCGAGGTCCGGGTACCTGAGGCAGCTGCGGCCCCGGAGGTATCTTTCATACCCGCAAGCACCTGCTTTACTATTTCTTCAATATTAACTGAATTTACTTCCATCCATATCTCCATTCCGCCGCCTTACGGCAGCCACAGCATATTCCGAAGTTATTCGCAGACGATTTATTCTTCATAAGCAGCTGATCTGTGTTGATCTATGTATCCGATAACTATTCCGTCACAGCAGCTCTTACGAATACGCCGGTTTACATGCGTTCTTCGTATTCATCGGATGCACAGGCTGTCTGCCAGCACACAGCGTCTTTGCTTGGTAAAGGTTCTTGCAGAAGTCAAGCCTTCTCCTGTTCTGCTGGCTATGGTAAAGGTGCAATACCCTTCTCCTCCAAAGCCAAGCGCCGCATAGGAGGGAGCATTCTTTACAAAGATCGCAGTATCGACTGCCTTCCCGTACTTTGTGAGATTATCCACACTTTTCGAATGCATATGTGCCGAATGACGGTTGCCGTGCTCCAGCCATACCGCCTTACCGATCCCATCGTCTACATCCTTCGCCCGTACGATACCCAGGATCGGCATCATCAGTTCCTCTGCGATGAGGGGATGTTCCTTTTCCCCTTCAAATATAATGCAGCGCGTACTCTCCGGTGCATCAATCCCTATGAGTCCAAGCAGAGTCCGGGCATCTCTTCCCACACAGTCCCTGTTCAGCTTATGCTCCGGCAATACCAGCCTGACCAGCTTATCCTGCTCCTCTTTATTGATCACATAACAGCCGTTATCAATCAGATGATGAATTAATTCATCGGCGATCTCATCCACCGCGACGATCTCTTTCTCCGCGATGCAGGGAAGGTTATTATCAAAGGTGGCTCCGTTCACAATGTCCGCGGCTGCTTTTTTGATATCCGCCGTCTCATCCACAAGCACCGGCGGATTACCCGCTCCCGCTCCGATTCCTCTCTTGCCCGAGGACAGCACTGTCGTCACCACCCCGGGACCGCCGGTAGCCACCAGGAGAGGAATATCCTTATGCTTCATCATTATGTTACCGGTATCCAGCGTAGGCTTCATTACGGACACCGCTATATTCTCCGGTCCTCCGGCTTCCAGGGAAGCTTCGTTGACCAGGCTGACTGCATAATTGGAAACCCTGACAGCGGCCGGGTGAGGATTGAATACTGCCGTATTCCCGCCGGCTATCATGCCTATGCTATTGCATATCACTGTTTCACTGGGATTCGTACAGGGTGTGATAGCGCCTATGACCCCGAAGGGTCCCATCTCCACCAGGGTTAATCCCCGGTCTCCGGACCAGGCGGTGGTTATCAGATCCTCGGTTCCAGGCGTCTTCTCCGCAACCAGCTGATGCTTCAGAGTCTTATGGCCCACATTGCCCATCCCGGTTTCTTCCACACCCATTCTCGCCATCAGCCCGGCATTCTCCAGCGTCTTTTTACGTATATTACTGATAATCTTTTCTCTTGAGTCCACGGACAATCTCTGCATGACGGCCTGAGCCTTCTTCGCTGCTGCGATGGCTTCATTCATATCCTCGAATATGCCCGGCTGTCCGTATCTACCGTTTTGCGGATCAACAGCCTGTACTCTGTCAGGCTTAAAACTGCCGTCATCTTTGCTCTGCATATTATCCTGCAGTTTGATTAATACCTTTTGAACAATATCCTTTAATTGCTGTTCATCTACTGCCATGTAAGAACCTCCTTCATAATATCATTGGTTCTATTCATTATCTTAAGCCCAGCTGTTCCATGACCTTCTTTGTGATCTCCGACACCAACTCTTCCGTATCGGCTGCCTGACCGGAATGGCTTCCGCAATTATGGCAGCTTTTCCTGCCCTCCTTATTGTTGAGGCAGATATCCGCAGGATGCTTGCCTGTCATGCCGAATTGTCTTCGGATCTCATAAAGTCTCTCAACCTGGTCACCGGAAAGCTCCTTCGGTCCGCCCAGCTGCCTTGACAGATATAGCAGCTTTGCATAGAATTCCACGGACTCCATCTTATGATAAGCGGATAATAAGGAGTCGGAGAAGGAAAGCGCTCCATGATTTGCAAGTAATACCGCATCATAATAAGGCAGATACTTGGATACTGCATCCGGTATCTCCTCAGTGGAGGGCGTGCCGTATTCAGCAATCGGTACGCAGCCCAGGGAGATCACCGCCTCCGGCATGATCGGCTGGGTCAAAGGAATGCCGGCAATAGCAAATGCAGTGGCATACATGGGATGTGCATGGACAACTGAGTTGACATCCGGTCTCTCCTTGTATACTCTCATATGCATCTTGATCTCGGAGGACGGTTTGAATTTTCCGTTGGCCTGAAGTATTTTGCCGTTCTTATCCACCTTGCAGATATACTCCGGAGTCATAAAGCCCTTACTGACACCGGTGGGTGTGCATAAGAATTCATTCTCATTTAATTTAACAGAAATATTGCCGTCATTGGAGGCAACCATTCCCTTTTCATATATTCTTCTGCCGATTTCGCATATCTCTTTTTTGATTTCAAACTCATTCATTACTTTGCTTCCTCCTATTATGTTGTTTTTATTTGTTTTTATTGGTTTTGGTTGTATTTTATCATTATTATTATGGATAGTCAATAGCTATTCATAATGTTTCTTTAATTTTGTTTTTCTTTGTTCTTATGGTTTTTATCCATTGCTGAAACATCTCCGCATCATAATTCAGGATCAGATCATCCGGAAAATCTATTGCTTTTAACAGCTTTAATGCTTCTTCAAAGCAGCCGATCCGTTCTCTTCCGTGACTGTCACTGGTAAGAACAATGGGATAGCCGTATTCTTTGCACAGCCGGAGATAGGCCATATCATTCCTTCTGGTATCCCCTCGGTATCCGTCCGGCCTGAGGGATGCGTTATTCAGCTCCAAAAGCACATGATATCTCATGGCTTCCTCCACGATCCGCCGGTAATCCAGCGGATAAGCCGCATCGTCCGGATGCCCGATCATATGAATATGGGGATTTCTGACCGCTGCAAGGACCGCTTCCGTATTCTCCGCGGCCGAACCGGGCTTAACCGTCTGGGGATGAAGGCTTGCAATATTAATATCCAGCTCCTGCAGCAGCTCTCCCGGCATATCAAGCCTTCCTTTATAATCCAATATATTAACCTCACATCCGTACATCATACGGACGCCGAAGCGCTGCCCGGGAGCATGGCGGATATTGCGGAAATAAGAGCTTTTACAGGAATTCACGGTGGCAGGCCCATGTTCGGTAACAGCCAGCAGCTGCAAACCCCTGCTGCTTGCTTCCCTTGCCATATCCGTTATGGTATCGGCTGTTCCGTGTCCGCTTGCAATGGAATGGGTATGAACATCCAGTTTGATCGAAAGCATTGTTTTCCTCCGATGCTTGTTTTAGTGTAATTATGTACACATACAGCATTATACAACATCATCCCACATATATGCAATATAATAAATAAGCATAACCCTTCGGCTTAACGGAGGGTTATGCTTTTTTTCAGTCCATATATTAATAAAACATCTTCTTTCTATTCTTTTTTGACTTTCTTAATATATTTCTGTTGACTTTTACTTTTATTTTCTTTTT